>JAFAZN010000155.1 GCA_019239775.1 Chloroflexota bacterium | reverse complement strand
AGGGTCAGCCTACAATTCGGACCGGAAGAACCGTGGCACCCGCGCTGCTCATGTCCGAGCCAGCCCCCTACCCGGACGACCCGTTTGCGCTGCTCGAGCATGGCACGATGGAGGCCGTCGAGCTGATTCCGTGGGGCTCGAACTACACCTTTGCCGCGCTCCTGGTGGGCGCGGATGACTCGCGCTGCTACGGGGTCTACAAGCCGCGCCGGGGTGAGGTGCCACTGCGCGACTTTCCAAATGGCACGCTGTACAAGCGTGAGGTCGCGGCCTACCGCCTGTCGCGACACCTGGGCTGGGAGATGGTTCCGCCCACGGTTGTCCGTCACGAGGGGCCGCACGGCATTGGTTCGCTGCAGCTGTATGTTGAGCCGCGAGCAGGGGCAAGTGGACAGTACGAACGCTTGCGCGACAGCCATCGGTGCGAGCTGCAACGCATGGCCATCTTCGACTTGCTCGCCAACAACGCCGATCGTAAGGGTGGCCACTGCCTGTTGGACATTCGCGGGCACGTGTGGGGCATCGACCACGGGCTGACCTTCCACTACGTGCCCAAGCTGCGCACGGTGATCTGGGATTTCTGCGGCGAGCCGTTCCCTGCCACGCTCTGCTCAGAGTTGCTCGCGCTCCGGAAAGACCCGATTCGACTCGCTTCTCTGGAACATGACATTCGTCCGTTGATCGCCGACCAGGAATGGGATGCCCTGCTCCAGCGTTGGGACCGCCTGTTGGCGAACCCGTGCTTTCCCAACCTGGATCCCTACCGTAACGTGCCCTGGCCACCATTCTGAGCGGCGTCATCGGTGATACTGCTTGAGAAGGCCTCGCGCGCAGCATGGACGCTCTTCGCGCAATCCAACTCCTGACGGATGTTGCCTATCTCGCTCTGGGCATCGCCGCGGTGGCGGCTGCGTTGCGCTCCCACGAACGTGCCCACGTCGACGTGGCCATCCTGTTCGGCGCCCTCGCGGTCACCACGGGTCTGCAGGAGCTCAGATTGCTGTCCTGCAACACCAGCCTGGGCTGTGTCACTCCGCCGCTGAGTGACCTGCTATCGACCATCCTGATCGTGGTTTTGCCCTACGCCCTGCTGCGCCTGGTCGACGACGTCGCCAACGTTCCGGACTGGCAAATGTGGGTGTCGCTGGTCCTGCTGATCGCGATCGGATTTTCACTGGCCCTTGCGGGCACCAACCCGCCACCTGTGCTGGTTCTCGTGTTGACCATCTACCTGGTCGTCGGCAGCTGCTACGCGGCGATGGGCTTCGCCAGACGGGCCCAGGCAACGCTCGGCATTACAAGAAGGCGTATGGCGGCGGTGGCGTGGGGCTGCGGCTTGCTGGCCGCGGGCATCGTCCTCAGCGTCCTCGCGTCGGCGTCGTCGAGTAACGAGCCAATCCTGACGCCGCTGGTGCGTCTCTCGGGCCTGGTTTCGGGCATCTGCTTCTGGGTCGGCTTCTTTCCGCCCAACTGGGTCAGTCAGACGTGGCGCCTCCCCGAATTGCTCGGGTATCTGCGACCGACGCGGCTCATGGCCGCGCCGGAAGGCCAACAAGGGGTTGCAACAGACGCCATGGCTATCGAGCGGCTGTGCGCAGCCACAGCCGCCACCACCGGCGCCCGCCGCGTGCTGCTCATCCGCGAAGACCCCGACGAGGACGACCTGTACATCTGGGGCGTGCCCACCGCGCGCATTGCCCGCGACCATCCACTGATGGAGCGCGTGCTCCAGGCGAGTGCGCCGCTAGTCGTCAACGCCGTCACGCCGAACCGATTGCCCGAACCGCTGGCGGGCGTCTTTACAGCCGAAACACTTCCGCGCACCGCCATCCTCGCGCCGATCGCAGGCAACGGCCACAACGTGGGCATCCTGGCCGCCTTCGCCGAAAAAGGCCCCATGTTCGTGGAAGAGGACCAGAAGGTGGTCAGTTTCTTCGCGGGCGAGGCGGCCGTGATCTTGCGCATGCAGTTCTACCGCCAGAGTGTCAGCGAGCTCGAGGCGTTGCGCGAGGCCGATCGACTCAAGGATGAGTTCATGGCGGTTGTATCGCACGAGCTGCGAACTCCGCTTACGGCGATCACCGGCTACTCGGACATCCTGCTGCGCAAGCTCTCGGGACCGCTCAACGAGCGACAGGAACGACAGGTCGTCGGCATCCGCGACGCGGCCCGCCGGTTGCTGTCGCTGATCAACGATCTGCTGGACGTCTCGAAGCTGGAAGCAGGCACGCTCGATCTCCACCAGGCCAACGTCGATCCCGCCAGCGCCATTGAACGGGCTACCGCTGGGGTCCGCATCATCGGCTCCAACAAGGGTGTCAGCGTGCTGGCGACCGATACCGCGCCGGGCCTGCCGTCAGTCTGGGCCGACGATGAACGGTTGCAGCAGATCCTCAGCAACCTGTTGATGAACGCAATCAAGTTCACGCCTCAGGGCGGGACCGTCCGGATCGGCGCCGACGCCGAGAACGGTCCCGGCGGCCGAGAGGTGGTTTTCCGCGTGCAGGACACCGGCGTTGGACTCATCCCTGGCCAGGAATCGCGGGTTTGGGAACGCTTCTACCAGGCGGAATCGTCCTCGACGCGTCGCTTTGGTGGAGCAGGCCTGGGCCTGTCGATTGTTCGTCGGCTCACCGAGCTGCATGGCGGACGCGTGGACGCAACCTCAGGTGGCACCAATCTGGGCAGTACGTTTTCGGTTCACCTGCCAGCCTCAGCAATGGGCCGAGACGAGGCGGCTCGGCCAGTTGCGTTGCCGCCACGAACCATTGCGTCCACCCAGGTTGTGCCCGCCGCAGCGGAGGCCGGGGCGCCTACCGTGCTCGTGGTTGAGGACGACATGCATATCGCCACCGTCCTGCGCACCTACCTGGAGGCGGACGGCTATCGAGTTGAGGTGGCCGACGACGGCCAGGTCGCCATCCACATGGCAAAAGCGCTGCGTCCGTTTGCGATCACTCTCGACATCAGCCTGCCAAAGCTGGATGGCTGGAGCGTGCTCAACGCGCTCAAACGTGATCCTGTGACGTCCAACATCCCCGTGGTCGTGGTCTCGATCGTCGACAATCGCGACTTTGGGCTCGTGCTGGGCGCGACCGAGTACCTGGTCAAGCCCATCGACCCTGACCGGCTGCGCGGTGTGCTGCATGGGCTCGACGCCGCGCGCGCGGCTCGGGACGGCTCGGTGCTGATCGTGGATGACGACCCGGCATTGCGCGATGTCCTGAGCAGTCTGCTCGCCGAAGACGGTTGGCGCGTCGCCACCGCGGCCGATGGTGAAGCCGCACTCGCGGCCGTGGCACACGAACGTCCCGCCGCGATGGTGCTCGACCTGATGATGCCGCGCATCGACGGCTTCGAAGTGTTGCGCACGCTGCGCGAGCAGCCGACGACGCGGGATTTACCCGTTATCGTGATAACAGCGAAGGATCTGACCGACGACGATCGCCAGCGGCTCTCTCGCAATTGCCAACGCGTGATCCTCAAGCAAGCAATGCCGCTCGAGGATTTGCGACGCGAACTTCGGGGCGTGCTGTCGGCTCGACGTCGGGCCGGCGACGCCGCCTAGCCTCTGGGGAGTAAACCAAGGATCAAGACCCTATGATCAGCGCAGATTCCCTGGTCCTGATTGGTGAGGATGAACCCGACAACCAGGTCATCCTGCAGACGGTGGTCGAATCACTTGTCGGCGTGCGCGCTGAGGTGGCTGGCGACGGCCTGGCTGTGCTCGCGTGCGTCTCTCGCGAGAAGCCCAAGATGATCCTGCTCGACCTCATGATGCCCGGGCTGGATGGCTTTCAGGTGACGCGCCAGCTCAAAGGCGACCCAACGACGGCAGGCATCCCGATCGTCGCCGTCAGCGCGATGGCCCGCCCAGACGATCGAGAAGCCGCCCTGGCCGCCGGCTGCGACGAGTTCGTGCGTAAACCCTTCGAGCTCGACGACCTGGAGGCCGTGATAAGAACGTACCTCGAAAGCTAGCCGGTAGAAGTTTTCCTTGGCAGTCGCAAGCTCAGACGACAACGAGTTTTGTTTGGCAGTCGCAAGCCTGCGGGCTCGCTCCCCAGCAACTGTGTCAGTTGTCAAGGGGTTGGTACCTCCAGGCGGTGTGGTGGCTGAGCACGGCGTTGCAGATGCGCAGCAGCTTGTGCATGCAGGCGGTGATCGCCACCTTGCGGG
>JAFAZN010000046.1 GCA_019239775.1 Chloroflexota bacterium | reverse complement strand
GGCGAGCACGTGCAGTTGCTCGATGCCCTGCGCGCGCGCGACGCGGCGGAGTCCGAACGCCTGGCTGTCGACCACGTTCGTCGCGTACGCAACCTGCGCATCGCGCTCAGTGTCCAGCCCCAAACCAGTTGACGCTCCAAGTCTTCTTCTCGCTCGCGGCGCGGCACCGCTATGTTGGGGCGGTAACTAACGGCTCGGGGCTGGGGTCGAGGCCTTCGGCGGTGAGCGCATCGGCGAAGGCGTCGGTGAGAGGCAGCTGCCGGCCTGCCGCCCAGGCGACTGCAAACGCTCGCTCGCCAAGCGCGGCCCGCGCGGCCGCCAGGCTTTCGTCGTCGGCCCGAGGCGTCCAGCTCCAGCGAGCCCAGAGGATGTTGCCACGCTGCAAGTCGTGGCCGGCCTGCCAACTGGCCACCGCCGCGCAGATGCGGACGGCCACGCTCGGCTCGGTCGGACCCTCCGCGAGGGCTTGCGCCAGCCATTATCGGCCTTCGAGGACGGGCGCCCGGATCAGTCAGTAGCGGCCGAGCGCCCCCGCTAGACGGAGCCCCGCTTCGCCCTTGTCCCGACTCTGTTGGCACCATTCGCGGGCCACGCGAACGTTGTCCAGCTCGGCGGCCAATCGGGCCTACCAGTTTATCTGGTCGGGGCGGGTCAGCTCCGGCGAAGCCCGCTCGGCCCACGCCACATACCACTCGCAGTGGCGGGCGCGTGTGGCCTCCGCCTCACCGCTGTCGGCCAACTGCTCGCTCGCGTACTCGCGGATCGTCTCCAGCATCCCGAAGCGTGGCTCGCCGTCGGCCCCGATCGTCCGTTGCATGAGGCTGGCGTTCACCAGAGATCCCAGCCGGTTGAGCACATCGGTAGCAGGCGGCGCGTCGCCGGCGCAGATCGCCTCAGCCGCCTCGAGCGTGCAGCCACCAGCGAACGCGGCCAGTCGCCGGAACAGCGCCTGGTCGGCCGGTCCTAGCAGGTCCTGGCTCCAGGCGAGGGTCGCGCGCAACGTCCGCTGTCGCTCGGGTAGGTTAGCCGGTCCCTCGGTGAGCAATGGCAAGCGCCGGTCCAGGCGGCCCAGCAAGGCGCGCGGGGACAGCACCGGCATGCGCGCCGCCGCGAGCTCCAGCGCCAGCGGAATCCCATCTAGCCGACGGCAGATCGCCGCCACAATCCCGGCGTTTACGGCGTCGAGCTCGAACGCTGGCGCGACGGCTCGCGCACAGTTGATAAACAATCGTACCGCCGGCGCGGCGGCGATCTCCTCGGGGCACAGATCGTCTCCAACTGCCGGCACCGCCAACGGCATTGCTGGGAACCGCCGCTCGGCTCGCAACCGTGGCGCGGCCCGGCTCGTCGCCAGGGACCGTCAGGCGCGAGCACGATTCGACATCCGCGGACTCCCCATGGGCATGTACACCTATGTCCCCGAGGGCGGCGCCACGTTTTCGGGCGGGCAGCGGCAGCGCTTAATGATCGGCCGCGCCCTTGTGCGTCGGCCGCGGCTCCTGTTCTTCGACGAGGCGACCAGCGCCCTGGACAACGCGACCCAGGAGATTGTGACCGCCTGTCTGAACGCACTGGGCGCGTCTCGGTTGGTGATCGCTCACCGGCTCAGTACCGTGCAGCATGCGGATCGTATCGTGGTGCTCTCGGGCGGCAAGGTCGTGCAAACCGTTCGCTACGAGGAACTGGCCAAACAGGAAGGGGTGTTCGCGCAACTCGTGCGGCCCCAGATCGCGTAGTCATCACGCCGCATGCGCCCCGCGCGTGTTGACATATAAGGCATAGACCGACTGGCTGGCCGTCATAAACAGCCGGTTCCGCTTCGGTCCCCCGAAACACACGTTCGCACACGACTCCGGCAAACGAATCTGACCGATCCGCACGCCGTCAGCGGCGAAGATGTGCACACCATCGTAGCCTGGACCGGCCCAGCCGGCGGCCGCCCACACGTTGCCGTGGACGTCGACGCGCAAGCCGTCCGGTCCCACCGCCACACCGTCCAGGCGCATGTCGGTGAACTGACGGCCATTTGCGAGTTGGCCATTATCTCGCACGTCATAGACCTTTATGTCTCGCGGGGCGCCGGTGTCCACAATGTAGATACGGTTGTAATCGGGCGAAAAGCACAAACCATTCGGATGGTCCGGTTCGTCGGTAATCATTGTGATCTGACCGCTTGTCGCATCCACGCGGTAGACCGCCGGTTTCAGCAGGAGTTCGCCAAAATCACCCTCGTAGCCGCCCTCGCCCGCTGTGCCATAAGGCGGATCCGTGAACCACACGGAACCGTCCCGGTGGACGACGAGGTCATTCGGTGAATTCAGACGTTTACCGTTGTAGGCGTCGGCGATGACGGTCAGCGATCCGTCATGCTCGTACCGTACTACTCGACGGTTCAAATGCTCGCAGGTGACCTGTCGCCCCTGCCAATCGAATGTGTTGCCGTTGCTGTTACCCGACGGATTGCGAAACGTGCTGACCTGGCAAGTTTCCTGGAGCCAGCGCATTTGCACGTTGTTGGGGATGTCACTCCAGATGAGATAACGGCCGACTCCGTTCCACGCCGGACCCTCAGTCCATAGTCCACCTGTCCAGATGCGCTGGATGCCGGTGTTACCGATCTTGAGAGTATTGAACCGCGGGTCCAGTGCGACCACGTCTGCGTCCGGATATCGTCGCGGCTCGACGTTTGGACCGAAGGAGTCGTTTGCCATCGTGAGCACTGTACCGGGTGCTCAAACGATGTCGCCTCCGCGTGACTGTTGAACGGCCAGTGTGGAAACGAGCCATGTAAAGAAGACAAGCGCCGCCAAATATTGCGCTGAGCGCGCGCGCTGCGTCCCGCCGATCTCGGTACGTGGCCCAGTCCTGTGGCAACGTCGCTGCGGTCCACGTCGCCACCCGGTCGTTGACCGGCCGATTGATGAACGCCAAGCTCAAGAGCATCCCCACGAACGCAATCGCGGCCACACCCGCGAGAACGAAGCTGCCGCGGCGGTGCCGCACGACGACCACCACGGCACATGTGGAGAGCAACCCGAGGATCTCGCCGATCCCGCCGACCACAGCGAATCCCGCATAAAACGTGTTCTGAACGACCATCCACTCCGCACCGCTGAGTTGCCGTTTTCCAGGCGCTTCGAGGACGTGTGCCAGCAACCCGAGCACGAGCGTGGAGTAGATAGATCCTTGAGGAAGACTCGAGAGCGCAGTCTGAGCGCAGAGTTACCCTGTTCGGCATGGTCCAGACGGCTCGTCCCACAGTCCACATTGGCGACGGCCCGCACGCCGGGGCATATCGCTCGCCCGCGATTGGCCGCAATGGCGTCGTCGCCTCGGCTCATGGCCTTGCCGCCATAGCCGGTTTGAAAGCTCTCATTGACGGGGGCACCGCGATTGACGCCGCCGTCGCTGTCGGCGCTGCGCTCGGCGTGGTCGAGCCGTATATGTCCGGAATTGGCGGCGGTGGCGGCTCGATGCTGATTTACGAATCCGCAACGCGGACCGTGCACACGCTCGACTACCTGGGCCACGCTCCCGCGGCAGCAAACGCGGCGCAGTTCACCAGCCTCGACGAAATCGACGCCGACGTCCGCTCCGCAGCCGTCCCGAGCGTGCTGGCCGGCTGGCTCGCGGCACATCAGCGTTTCGGCCGACTCGAGCTCGGCGCACTCTTCCAACCGGCGATCGACCTGGCGGAGCGCGGTTGGCCTGTGAGCCCTTGGGCCGAGAGCATCTTTCGCGAATCAGCGTGGCGGCTCGAGCGACACCGCGGTCGCGGTGGTGCGCTGTTGCCGAACGGCAGGCCACCAGTGGCGGGAGGCATCGTCGCACAGCCGGACCTCGCGCAGAGCTACCGACAGATCGTCGGAGCTGGCGGCGACGTGTTCTACCGAGGGGATTTGAGTAAGCGACTCGTTCATGCGGTCCAAGACGCGGGCGGCTGGCTCAGCGAGCAGGACCTAGCCGACTGCGCTCCCACCTGGACCAACCCGCTTCAGATCGACTATCGCGGCTTTGCCGTCCACACGGCGCCGCCGCCGTCGACGGGGTTCCAGTATCTGGAATGCTTGAAGCTGCTGGAGGCAGCGGACCTCGCGTCGCTCGGACACAACTCCACCAACTACCTGCACCTGCTGCTCGAAACCATCAAATTGGCAAGCGCCGACCGCACGCGTTATGCGGGTGCAGATCCGGCAGTCATCCGGGCGCTGCTAAGCGACGACTACGCCGCCGACCGCCGCACGCGCATCGATTACGCGCGAGCTGCCGAAAGCGAAGGCGAGCGCTATGTCGCCGACAAGAATGGCGCCGTGCAGCCGGGCTCCGTGCGCGCCAGCGAGAACACCACGCATTTCGAGACCGCCGATCGTTGGGGCAATCTCGTGTCGGTCACGCAGAGCAACGGCGCGCCGTTCGGGAGTGGTTTCGTCGCCGGCGATACGGGCATCGTGCTCAACAACTTTCTGTACTGGAACGACCTCGACCCCCGCAGCCCGAACTACCTGCGTGGTGGACAGCAAGGCCGTGATATGCCAATGTCACCGTGCGTCGTGACCCGCGACGGAGACCTCGTACTCGGTGTCGGCACACCCGGCAGTTATGGAATCTTGCAGACAACGTTGCAGATGGTCCTCAACGTGCTGGAATTCGATATGCACATGCAGGCGGCAATAGAGGCGCCGCGAGTCCGCGCGTTCGAGGGCACACGCGTCGACGTGGAGGGGCGACTGGACGCAACCGTCATCGACGAATTGCGTAGTCGCGGCCACGACGTCCGGGTGCTCGCGCCGTGGACCTGGGCCGTCGGTGGTGGACACGGCATCCGAGTGGATGCCAAGCGGCAGGTACTGCAAGGCGGTGCTGACCCGCGACGCGACGGTGCCGCCGTGGCCTTCTGACCCCTTTCACATCCGTCGTACTGATCACCCTGCGCCCTCCACATACTCGCGTACCAGGACCAGATGTCGGGCGCAGATTGCCGTTGACGCTCCACTGCGCGCGCGGTTAGATGCCTGCAGGCCGGAGTTCCGCACGGAGGGATGATCGCAATGTCCGAGGGGATCAATCGAGAAGGCTTATCGAGAACGCCAATCAGTCGGCGTACGTTTGCGCGTATGACGGCCCTGGGCGTGCTCGCGGGCGGCGGGCTGCAGTTACTTCTCGAGGCCTGCGCCGCACCAGCGCCGGCGAGCCCCACGGCAGTCCCGGCCCGTTCGACCACTGCGCCAGCGGCGGCAACTGCGCCAGCACTCGCTACGCCCGCTCCCACGGCGGGGACAGCAGCGGCTCCGAGCGGCGCGAGCCTCGGCTTCAATATCAGGGGCAAAAACGCGGCAGTCATGCCGACGTACATCCCGCCCAAATTGTCCGCCCCGCCGGACTACCACAGCTCGGACTCGCGCATCACGGACGGCTATGACAAGTATCCGGCCAACCCGGCGAAGTCATGGACGAAAGACCCGCCGGGTATGGGCAGCACTGTAAATGCGTTCATGGTGGCGTACTACCCGCCGTCCACCCAGTACGACGATAACCCCACCTGGCACGAGGTGAACCGGCAGTTGAACGCGAATGTGCAGTTCAACACGGTTCGCTCAGCCGACTACCCGGTCAAAATCGGCACAATCATGGCCGGCAATGACTTACCCGATATCATCCACATTTACAACGGCATCAGCGCCGCTCCAAATCTCCCCGATTTCTTCAAGGCGCGCTGCGCAGATCTGACGCCGTACCTCGCCGGCGACGCAGTCAAGGATTATCCCAACCTCGCCGCCATCCCCACCTACGCGTGGTTCAACTCGCTGTGCGCAATCGACGGAAAGCTGTACCAGTGGCCAATTCACCGGTATTTGCCGCTACTCGGGAATTACATGGTCAGTGATGTGTACGACCCGAAGTTCGGGAAGGGCTACGTCCCGCGCGACCTGGATGATTGGAACCGCATGCTGCGCGAGGTGAACGACCCGAATGGGGGCATGTGGGCAATGGGTGCAGCACCAGGTCCACCCCGGTTTTTCGGCATCTACGGCTACTCGGCCATGTTCGGCGCGCCCAACAACTGGCGGCTCGAGTCGGACGGGAAGCTGACCAAGGATCTCGAGACCGAGGAAATGAAGGCGACCATCGGCTGGATGCACGACACCTGGCAAGCCGGTCTGTGGTACCCGAACAGCTTGCAGCTCTCTGACAGTCGGACCGATGGCTTCGTACCCGGACACTATGCGACGACCATCGAGGCGTTTGGTAATTCCTGGAATGACTTCTGGCGGCGTGGACTCCAGCTGAATCCACAACGTCACTTCGGATTTATTCCACCATTCCGAGCATCCGCGAATAATCCGCCTCAGGCGCTTCTGACGGGTGGTTTCATTTCCACAAATGTGATGAGGCAGGCCAGTCCAGACCGTATCAAGGAGCTTCTGCGTATTCTCGACTGGCTTGCGGCGCCGTTTGGGACGCAAGAAGACTTGCTGCTCAGTTACGGTCTGGCTGGAACCGATTACACACTGGATTCGGACAATCAGCCCAAACCAACACAGACAGGCACCACGAACGCGGGGTACGTACCCTGGCGGTACCTGGCGCAGTTTCCATACGTTCAGTATCAAGCGGATCTGCCCGATTACGCGAAGATCATGTTCGATGCCGAAACGATTCAGGTTAACGCCGGAGTGGTTGATCCCACGCTCGGCTACTACTCCGCGACGAACTACGCGAAAGGCCGGCTGGCAGAAATGAACTTCCGACAGGCCGCTGTAGACATCGTGGTGGGTCGGCGCCCAATGAGCGATTACGACCAGGTGGTTGCGGACTGGCGCAACACGGGTGGTGAGCAGAGTCGAAAAGAATATCTGGACGCGTTTGCCGCGAACGCCTGACGCTGTTACGTTCCGGCCAGGTCCGCGACCACCGGTGCGAAGGCGTCGATGGCGGTGCCGATCACGACAACATACGAGACCTCGAGCGTTTCGCGGCGCTGCTCGAGATACTCGACAATTTCAGACTTTGAACCGACCAGTCCGGCCATGTTCGAAAACTCTGGAATGCCGGTCGTCGGCTTTCCATCAACCTGAACTCGCAGGTACAGCGCGTTGAATTCAAGTTGCGCATAGCGGTCTCCGGCGGCGTCGCGAACCAGCGCCATACGCTCCGCGGCAGATTCATCAGGTCCCATGACACCGATGATGTCCGCCTCTTTCGCTGCCAGGCGCAGCATGCGCGGGCCGCGCGCACCCATGAGCAGCGGCGGATGCGGCTGCTGCACTGGTTTCGGGTATCCGCGTAACCCGCTCACCTGGTAATGCTTGCCGTTATACGTGACGGTCTCCTCGACGAAGAAGGATTTGACAATGCGAATCGTCTCAACCATGCGCTCGTAGCGCACACCCGGCGAATCCAGCGGGATACCGCTTTGTTCATTGTCTTCCGGCCTGGAGCCGGTTCCGATGCCCAACTCGAACCGCCCATCACTGAGCAGGTCGAGCGTTGCGGCTTCCTTCGCGACGACGGCCGGATGACGGAAATCGTTGTCGAGCACGAGCGTTCCAAAACGCAGGTTTCGGGTCGCCTGGGCGGCGACACCGAGCGCAATCAGTGGTGCGAGCTGCGGGCCAAAATGGTCCGGGAGGAGCAGCGTCGAATAGCCGAGGTCCTCGGCTTTACGAGCGAAATCTCGCCACTGCGCGAGCGTGTCGCCGCGGCCGCTGACACCGAAGCGAAACCGACGATGTGGCACGCTAAGTAGCCTACCAGTTGCTGGTTATCACTCGTTGAAATGCCGACGACTTACCAAGTCGGCTGCGGCCAGGAGGCCATCCTGCAGTAGCTCCATACCCCTCATCTTGGGGCCACCGTGACCAGCCCCGCCGAATCCAACCTGGACGGTCCTCTGCAACTGCTCAGCTGCGTACCGGCGCAGCGTCTCCAGCATGCGATAGCGAACGGTTCCACCCGGCTCCGGTTCGGTCTCCACCAGCGATTTGTCGACGAGCTGGCTGAGCAGACCCAAAGTGGCGCCGGGACCGGCCTGGGAGATGGCTTCGTGGCATCCAGCGTCCAGCCACCACTGAACACCGAAAGCTACGCGAACAATGCTCGCGCGTTACTGTCCAGCAGGTCGCAGCTCCAGTCGACGAGCGCTGGCAGCGTGCGAAGCCTGGGCAGCGCGTCCGTCCGGAGGCGAGGCGCTGAGCCTGCAGGTGCGGGACGTAGCCCATGTCCCCAATGACGCCCCGTACGTGGCGGCGCGTTTCCTCTGCGACATTGGGCTCGTTGTTGACGACACGCGAGACGGTCTTCATCGACACGCCCGCCCCCTGGCGACATATTCGAGCGTTGTAGGAACCCGCACCACCTCCACCTTCCTGACAGCGTTGTCAACACTCGGCACGACACATGACAGCGTCAATCCGAACATGGGGCCTCGCAGGACAAGAATCCATGCGGCCCACGCGTTACCCTGCCAGCATGCGAGAGGGAACGTTCTCAGTTGATGGTCTGCGTTTTCGGTATCTGGAGTGGGGCGACGCCTCCGCCGAGCCGATCGTGCTGGTGCACGGTTTCTCGAGCACGGCAGCGGGTTGGGCGCGGGTTGGTGAAGAACTTGCAAGCGACTATCACGTCGTTGCCCCGGACCTGCGCGGACACGGCCAGAGCGAGTGGGATCCACAAGAGCGCTACGGCGACGAACAGATGTCCATCGACCTGCACACGCTGGTTCGCCAGTTGAACCTGTCGCCGTTCACGCTGATCGGCCACTCGATGGGTGGTTCAGTTGTATTTACGTATGCCGCGACCTATCCGGGCGACGTCAAGCGACTGATCATCGAAGACTCCGCCCCGCTGCCGCCCGGCAGGACCCCGCCGAATGTCAGGAGCAGCTTCGCCTCACGCGATGAAGTCGAACAGTCCGTGCGTAGCTCCGTCGTCAACATGCCGGAGTCGGTCATTCAACAGCGGGTCGATCTCTACTACCAGGAGCGACCGGACGGCACGTGGGGCTATCGCGCGGACGTGGTGGGTGTACGCAACGGACGCCGCGAGCACAACCCAGATGCCACGTGGGACAGCGTGCGCAATGTCCAGTGCCCCACGTTGGTGATCCGGGCCGGGGCGGAGCCACCCCTGGTTGCGCAGGACACCGCCGAGCGACTCACGCGCGAAAACCCGCGCATCGAAGTCGTCACCGTAGCCGACGCTGGCCACAACATCCACTTCGCCCACTTTGACGAGTTCATGCCGATCCTTCGACAGTACCTGGCGCAGCCCGTCGGCGTCGCCTGAGGCAGCATTCCCCCTCTTGACCATCCACGTGGCGGGAGGGCATCCTCACGCGTAGATACCGTTACGGGTAGGCCGGAGATATTGAGAGGCCCCGCCCGTCTTGCGGCAGTGAGCGGTTGTGCTCATTTCCGGAAGGCGAGCGGGGCTTTTTGTTTGAGAAACGGAGGATGAGGGTGCCAGAATCCTGGTTGGGCGAGCTACGTCGGCGGCCGATCATCGCGGCCGTTCGCGACGAGGCCGCGTTGGCCGCGGCGCTGGCGAGTCCTCCAGCCGTCGTCTTCCTGTTGAGCGGAAGTCTGCTCACCATCGAGCAGATGGTCCAGCGCGTCTTGCGCGAGGACCGCGCCGCGTTCGTGCATCTGGACCTGGTCGAAGGGTTGACCAAGGACCAGCACGGTTTGCGCTGGCTGGCACAACGCGCCCGACCCACCGGCATCATCAGCACCCGCGGTTCGGTCCTTTCTGGAGCGAGCTCGATGGGCCTGGCGACCGTGCAGCGATTGTTCTTGCTGGACTCGCAATCCGTTCGCACCGGCCTGGATATGGCCAATAACGTTCGGCCCGACGTCATTGAAGTGCTGCCCGGGATCCTGCCGGATGCCATCGGTGATATCCGGAACCGCTCCGGCCGACCGGTCATCGCCGGCGGCATGATCTCGTCCTGGCAGCAAGTGTGCGCCGCGCTGCAAGCCGGTGCACACGGCGTCAGCTCCAGCAAACAGCAGTTGTGGCAGGTTGACCTCGATGCGCGCTGTCGTTCGAGGCACTCGGAGCCGCTGCCGAGATGATGCCGTCGCAGCAGCCCATGGACCGAGCGCGGGCCTTGCGAGCTCTCGCAGACGAGACGTTTGATTTGCTGGTAATCGGCGGCGGTATCACCGGCGCGGGGGTTGCGCGTGAGGCCAGTCTGCGCGGCTTCAACGTCGCGCTCGTCGAGCAGGCGGATTTTGCCTCCGGCACGAGCAGTCGCTCCACCAAGCTCGTTCACGGTGGCCTGCGGTACCTGAAGCAATTCGACTTCAAACTGGTCGCCGAGGCAGTCCGCGAGCGGCAGTTGCTCCTGAGCATGGCGCCGCACCTCGTCGAACCGACGCCGTTCCTGTTCCCCGTGTACCGAGGTGATCCTGACAGTCTGCTGGCGCTGCGCGCGGGCCTGACCGTGTACGACCTGTTCGCTCGCTGGCAGGCCGCGGTCCCGCATCGCATGCTGAATGGACCCGAGGTCCTCCGCCGCGAACCGGACCTCGGGCGGGTTGCGTTGCTGGGTGGCGCCGTGTACACCGACTCGCGCACTGATGACGGCAGGCTCACGCTGGCTGTCATCCAGTCCGCACACAATGCTGGCGCGACCGTTGCCAACTATGTGGCGGCCGAAGCTTTTCTGTACGCGTCCGGAGGCCGTGCTGTGGGCGCTCACCTGACGGACGCATTGAGCGGCGATCAGTTTGATGTGCGGGCCTCGCGCGTGCTGTGCGCCGCAGGCCCGTGGGCGGACGATCTGAGGCGTATGGACGAGCCAGGCGTACACCGCGTCTTGCGCCTGACCAAGGGCGTGCATCTGACTGTTCCAAAGGAGCGAGTGCAACTAAAGCACTCAGTGGTCATGCGCAGCCACGACGATGAGCGGCGCATGATGTTTGCCATTCCGCATGGCAGCTACACGTATCTCGGCACTACGGACACGGATTACTTGGGCCCGCCACAGGCGATGGTGGTCCGGCCGAGCGACGTGGCATACATTCTGGCAGCTACCAACGCCACGTTTCCCGACGCGCACCTGTCGGAGGCCGACGTCGCCAGTAGCTGGGTGGGCCTGCGTCCACTCGTTCGTCCCAGACAGCGCACGAGTCCGTCCAGGGTCTCGCGCGATTATCAGCTCTTTCGGAGTGAGTCGGGTGTGGTGAGCATTGGGGGCGGAAAGCTCACCGCGTTTCGGGCCATGGCCGAACACATCGTCGACCAACTGATGCCGGGCTCACGCAGTGCTGCCGCGCGGTGTGCGAGCCTGGCCGCGCTACCAGGTGCGGACGCGCCTCAGCCTTCAGTGGAGGAGTGGAACCAACTTGCGCGCGCGACGGGTGTCGCGCCAGTTCAACTGCGCGAGTGGTGGCATGTACGGCTCGCGTCTGGATGAGGTCGCCAGCCGATTTCCAGCAGACTCGTCGGGCGACGTCGCGCTTGACTGGCATCGCGCGATGACGCGCTACGCCGTCGACTGCGAGATGGCGCAACGGCTCGAGGACGTGTACCGGCGACGGACTGGGTTGATGTTGTTTAGTGGCGACAACGGCTGCGCGTGGCTGGAGCCACTTGCGAACGAAATGACGAGCCTGCTCGGCTGGTCCGCCGAACGAAGGAGGGAAGAAATCTCGCGGACGCGCACTGCCATTGATCGAATGTTCGCATTCCGTGTTGATTCACTCACGCGCGATGAGCCCGCGCACGTGAGCTAGCGGGGAGGAGTGTCTCAATGACCAGCACCAGCACGACTACGGGGAATGGCAGCACGACCGCCGTGGTCACGCCAGTTCCCGAACACCGCGTCCTTGTCGGCGCCGCAACGCCGGGACTGAGCAAACTGCTCGTGATCGCCATCGTACTGATGCTCGCGGGAAGTCTGCTCGCCTCCTGGCTAAACTCGGCCGCGGGTACCGCCTCCGTCAAAGACCTCAAAATCTTTGGCACCAACGGCTACATCACAAGCGCTTACCTGTACACACCAGCAGGTGCCACGCCGCAAAAGCCGGCACCGGGCGTTGTGGTGTTCCACGGCCTGAACAATCAGAAGGATTACATGTCCAATACCGCGCTGGAGTTCGCCCGCCGCGGCTTCGTCGTGCTCTCGGCTGATATGACGGGTCACGGGTACTCCAACGGCGCAAACGGTGAAAACGGCTTCGGTGGACCGGACGCATTGCGCTACATGCGCACGCTGCCAGTTGTCGACAAGAACAATATTGGCCTGGTTGGCATGTCGCAGGGCGGCTTCGGACCCGTAACCGCGGCCGCGCAGGCAGTGCCGGATGGGTATAAGTCCATCTTCTACATGGAGTCGGAGTGCACCGCACCTGGTGTACCCAACCTCGCACCTTGTCAGGGACTGAAGAACGTCGCATTCAACATCGGCACCGCAACCGAGCTTGGTGTCATGGTGCTGGTGCCCAAGGGGTCCGATGCGCCCAACTCACCGGTCGTGAAGCCGGTCTTCGGGACTTCTGATCCCATCAAGGTTGGCCAGTTGTACGGCTCGATCGCGGACGGCACCGCTCGCATTCTTTACCAGCCTTACGAGACGCACCCAGAATCCACCGATTCGCCGGTCGCCATCGGCAATGCCATCGACTGGATGCAGCAGACGCTGGACGGCGGCAACAAGCTGCCGCCGAATGACCAGATCTGGCCGTGGAAAGTCTTCGGCACCACCGTGGCTCTGGTTGGCGCGTTTTTGTTCCTCTTCGCATTCGGCGGACAACTCTTGCGCTCACGCGCATTCGCGTCGCTCGCGGAGCCAGTACCAACCTATCGCGGCTTCACCCGCGCCGGCTGGTGGATCGCGGCGCTGGTCACCACCGCCCTCGGTCCGCTGCTCTACCTGTGGGTGTGGCAAAACGTCGGACTCGGTGGCGGCTTCGTCGCGCCAAACGTGCTGTGGCCGCAGAATTTCACAAACGTCTACATGGTCTGGGCGGTTATTGTCGGTTTGATCGCGCTGGCGCTGATCTGGGCCAATCATCGCTTCTTTACTGCAAAGCTCGGCGGAACCGGCGTGCACTACGGCTTTGGCTGGGAGGACCGCGGCCTTCACTGGGGCAGGATCTGGCACTCGCTGGCGCTGGCATTGGTGATCATCGCGCCGCTGTACGTAATTCTGCTGGTGATCAACTCCGTGTGGATGGTGGACTTTCGCGCCTGGGTCGTCGCGCTGATGCCAATGTCGCCACTGCGCTTCCAGGCATTCCTGGGTTATCTGATTCCGTTTGCGATCTTCTTCATTCCAGAAAGTATCATCTTCGCCGGCTTCATTCGCCCGCAAAACGGAACCGCGAGCCTTGCGCGTGAGATGGTGATCAGTTCGGTCGTGCTGACACTGGGTGCGCTGATCTGGATCTTGATCGCCTATATTCCGTTGTTCGCAGGCCAGCCAATGGTTTTTGGATCCGACTTCGGAAGCGCCGCGGCTGCAGGCCTGGGCGCCATCTACTACATCCCCCTGCTTGTTGTCTGGCCGCTGGTCGCTTGCCTGTACACGTACTACTTCCGCAAGACAGGTCATATCTACACCGGCGCCTTTCTGACGACGCTCTTCGTAGTCTGGATGCTTGCCGCCTTCGGTGACTTCGCTGTTACACCATGAGCGGACTTTGACTCAAATACTCCGATTTGCGACCAGGGCTCACACAACGCCGACTTCATCGCGGGTCGTTTCGTGTTCGGACCAGGTGTGTGGCGTCCAGTTGTGGGACATCGAAGCAGTTCAGAATCCCAACGGACGTCTGTATCCGACTTTGCCGCGCCATTCGGCAGCAAGGAATGGTTGCAGAACTACTTTGGCGTGCAAGGAACCGATTTCAACTACAACCCGGATGGCGCGCCGTCGGTCGATGACGGATCAAGGCCGAAGCGAGCTGACCGCCGTCTGGCGCTACGTGACCTCGCCTGCATGCGCTCTCTTCAGCCCCAACCGTTCGCAGGAATTTGCGCAAGTGTCATATGCCGCGGAGCAGGCCATGATTGCTGCAATGGACCTGGATCCCACCCTCGGCTTGTACTCGCCGACTGCCGCGATGCAGGGACCGCTCGCACAGGACACCCTCCATGGCCGGCGTCTCGGATATCATTCAGGCGCGTCGGCCGATGAGCGACCTTGACAGCCTCGTAGGTGATTGGCGCAACTCGGTGGGCGACAAAATGCGCGGCGTGTTCCAGGACGCCATCGCCGCTGCCAAAGTCTGATTGGAACTCTCAGAATGCTGAGCAAAGAAGACAACGAGCTGGTCTCGCGAGTTGGACCGGGGACACCCATGGGTAACCTCTTTCGTCAGTACTGGGTGCCTGCACTGCTTTCGTCTGAGGTTCCCGCGACTGATTCCGATCCGCTGCGCGTGCTGCTGCTCGGAGAAAGGCTGATCGCCTTCCGCGATACCAACGGCGCCGTCGGCCTGATTCAGAACCATTGTCCACATCGGGGCGCATCACTCTTCTTCGGCAGGAACGAAGAAAGTGGCTTGCGCTGCGTGTATCACGGCTGGAAGTTCGCCACGGATGGCACTTACGTGGATATGCCCAACGAGCCCGCCGAGTCGGACTTCAAGTCCAAAGTCAAGGCAGTCGCCTATCCGACACAAGAACGCGGCGGCATCGTCTGGGCCTATCTCGGCCCGCGCGCGACGCCACCACCGCTGCCGGACCTCGAGGCCAATATGCTGCCCGACGGTGAGTGGCAGGCGAACGCCACGATGCGCGAGTGCAACTGGCTGCAAGGTCTCGAAGGTGACATCGACACCAGTCATCTCGGATTCCTCCATTTCCGCGCGCGCGATCCGGGGCAGACCGCCGCCAACACGTTCGACTATTACACCGTCAAGGAGCGCGCACCGCGCTACAAGGCCATCGACACCGACTACGGCGCAATGTACGGGGCGTATCGGCCGGCCCACGAGAACCTGAACTACTGGCGCATCGCCCAGTTCCTGTTCCCGTGCTACGTGATGATCCCGACGTATGTCCTGGGTCTGCAGGTGCTCGCGCGCGCATGGGTGCCCATGGACGACGAACACATGATGTTCTTCGGCATGAGCGCGCGCTCACGGCGGGCCGCGCCCAACCCGGCGCGCGGCGGCACCTTACCTACCCGCACGGGTATGGAGAAGCTACCAAACTCCACAGATTGGTATGGCCGCTTCCGCCTGGTGGCAGATGCCCGAAACGACTATCTGATCGACCGCGAGTGGCAGCGCAGTCGGGGTGACTACACCGGCATCGCTGGAGTCCCGACGCAGGACCAGGCCATCACCGAGAGCATGGGGCCACTGCTGGATCGCAGCATCGAGCACCTGGGCACCAGCGACGTCATGGTCATTCGCGTCCGGCGGCGTCTCATGCAGGCGGCGCGTGCGCTCGCTGAAGATGGCGTGACTCCGCCAGGAGTCGACCACCCCGAGGTCTACCGTGTCCGCTCCGGTGGTTGCTTCCTGCCGGATGGCGCCGACTGGCTGGAGGCAACGGCCGAATTACGCAAAGCGTTCATCGAACATCCCGAGCTCGACCCCGCCATGAGTGGCGGCCAGGCATAACTGAGGCGCGGCGATGGGCCGCTTGAGCCGCCGCGGCTTCGTGCAACTCTCTGGCGCCGGGCTGCTGGCCGCGCCCTTGCTGGCCGAGGCTTGCCAGGCGCCGACGCCACCTGTTTCTTCCACCTCTACGTCCAGCGCCGGCGCCACGGCGCAGACCTCGAAAACGTCTGTGTTTCCGACGTATGTGCCGGTTGGAAACGGACCGAAACCCGACTATCCCTCCATCGGCCCGCTGTACGAGGACGGCTTCGACAACTATCCACCGAATCCGGCGCCCGCGATCTCCACGCCGCCCGGCAAAGGCGGCCGCGTAGACATCACCACCATCGCGCTGTTTCCGCCTCCGACTCCATACGATCAGAATCCGGCCTGGCAAGCTGTCAACAAACAGTTGAATGCCGACGTCCAGTTCAACATCCTGCCCAGTGGCGACTACGCCGTGCGAATGGCAACCCTCATGGCCGGCAACGACGTACCGGACATGATCTTCTTCTGGAATGCTCCGGGCGCAACCAGCGCCATCGGCGCTTTGAATGGTGCCCCGCAGTTCATCGAGAGCGCCTGCGCCGACCTCACGCCGTACCTGGCTGGTGATGCGGCCAAAGATTACCCGTACCTTGCGGCGATCCCCACGTCAGCCTGGACCAACTCGGGCGCCGTCTATAACGGCAAGGTCCTCATGGTCCCGCTCCACCGTCATCCACTTGGCTTTCCTTTTTACAAGAACGACAACATCTATGACACCGAAATCGGCAAGGACTACACCCCCAAAGACGCGGCCGATTTCAAACGCGTCATGCAGGCGCTCACCAGACCCCAGGAGGATCGCTACGCGATCGCCCAGACCAACATCGCCATCTACTATGCGGCGCTGTTCGGGGCCCCGAACGGGTGGCGCCTTGAATCCAGCGGCAAGCTCACGCACATGTGGGAAACGCAGGAATTCAAGGACGGCCTGGCCTTTCTGAACGACCTGTGGAACGCCGGCGTGTTTCATCCCAACACGCTGACCTACACGAGTATCGATGCCTCGCGCGGCGATTACGCAGCCGGCAAGTTCGTGATCTGGCTGGACCAGTTTGGCAATGGCTGGCAGTTGTTCTGGCGCAAGGGTCTGCAATCCAGTGGATACAATTTCAACATCATCCCACCGTTCTCAGCGCATGCGGGCCAGAAGCCACAGTTCTTCCTGACCGGTGGCTACCTCGGCGCTACTTCTCTGAAGAAAGCCAGCCCCGATCGCATCAAAGAACTGCTGGGCATTCTCAATTACCTGGCGGCACCGTTTGGCAGCGCCGAAGACTTGTTGCTAACCTCTGGCGTGAACGGCATCGACTATTCGCTGGACCCAAAGGGTAACCCGGTCCTCACCCCGCAGGGCAACCCGGATGCAAACTTCACACCCTGGAAGTACGTTACCCAGCACCCGGCGGTGATTTACACGCCAGACATTCCCAATTACGCGAGCACACTGTCGAACGCGGAACACACACTGATTCCATTCGGCGTGCGCGACCCGAGTGTCGGCCTGGTCTCGCACACCCAGATCACCAAAGGCGCCGCCCTGGCCCAGCCAGTGACGGATGGTACGACCGACATCATCGCCGGTCGGCGCCCACTCTCCGACTGGGACGGTCTCATCCACGACTATTTCGCCAACGGCGGCGAACAGATCCGCAACGAGTTCATGCAAGCCATCCAGTCCGCCCGCTGAGAGGCCCAAACCGAGGAGGTTCGATGCGCTTTCAAATGGTGGCGTGCGCGTGTGTGTTGGCGGCGGTGATGGCCCTGGGCTCCGGAGGTGCTCATGCGCAAACCGAAGTTGTGAGCGACAATCCTAACTTTGCGATCACCCAGCAACTCGTCCAGATCACGCCGCGCGTGGTGGCGAAGTGGTCCATGCCGACCGATCCCGCAAATCGGAGCTCCGTCGCCTATATCATGATGCACCCGCACAACAGCTATCTGGACATTCCGCCGTGCACCCAGATGGCCGAACGCGGCTACCCCATACTGTGCGTCAACGACCGCATGGTGGCCGGCGCTGGCAAGAGTGACGACATCATCTGGGACGATATCGCGCTGGACCTCAAGGCCGCGGTGGATTGGCTGCACAAGCAGCCGGACGTCAGCAAGGTGGTCTTCATCGCCTACAGCGGTGGCGGACCGATCATGTCGTACTACCAGACGGTGGCCGAAAATGGCATCGGTACCTGCCAGGACGCAAACAAATTCACGCCGTGCAGCGACACGCTTGCGGGCATGACACCCGCCGACGGCATGGTCCTGCTCGAATCTCACGTTGGCTATGCGACCACCAGCGGACTGCTGACGAATGACCCCTCGGTCATCGAGGATGACCACACCGGCTTCCTGACTCCCAATGCCATCGATCCCAGCCTGAACGCGTTCCTGCCAGACAACGGCTATGACCCTGCGAACTCGCAGTATTCGCAGGATTTTCTAGCTCGATTTTTCGCCGGGCAGGCCGCCCGTGAAGATCGCAACGTCCGCTGGGCGCAGCAGGAGCTTGCGCGCATTCAGTCCGGTAGCAGCGACTTTCCCGACGACGAACCAATGATTATTCCCCGCAACTATGTCCAGATCTGGAATCTCGACCTGAACCTTCTTTCGCAAACGAAAGGGCAGTACAACCTCATCACTCCAAACGGCATCACGCATGGCTCAATCCACACGGTGCGCGTTGCCGGTGGCGTCAATGGCGACCCTGCAAAAGTGAACTTCCAGTACGGCGGGTCCGGCACCTTCAGCATCAGCGTGCGGTCGTTCCTCAGCACCTACGCGGTGAAGACGAATGGACCGCTGACGATCACCAACAACGACATCCAGGGAATTGACTGGGCCTCGAGCAACACGTCGACACCCTCAAATCTCGAGGGCGTTCATGTGCCTGCGCTGCAGATTGCCGGCACTGGCTGGTACTGGGCCGTACCCAGCGAGATCGAGTTCAACCACCTGGCCAGCGCGGACAAGGAGATCATCTTTGTCGAGGGTATGGAGCACGCCCTCGACACCTGCAAAGCCTGTGAGCAGTACCCTGGCCAGTATGGCGATGCAGGAGCAGAGGCGTTCGATTACATCGCTGCATGGACGAGGTCTCGCTTCCCGGAGTAACTCAGATCGCGCGCCGGCGACCGGCCCAGTAGGGCTTTCGCAGTTTGCGTTTGTAGAGTTTTCCGTTGGGGTCGCGCGGCAACGCGTCCATGAAGTCGATGCTGCACGGCAGCTTGAATTTCGCCACGCGACCGCCGAGAAACGCTAGCAACTCCGCCGCAAGCTCCGGACCGCCTTCGGCGCCCGGCGCCGGCTCGATCACTGCTTTTACCTCTTCGCCGCCCACTCTTCATTCGGAATGCCAAAGACGGCCACGTCAGCAACCTTGGGATGCGAAATCAACGCGGCTTCGAGCTCGGCCGGATACATGTTGACGCCGCCGGAGATGATCATGTCCGCCTTGCGGTCGCTGAGATAGAGATAGCCTTCTTCGTCGAGGTAGCCCATGTCGCCGACGGTGGCGTACTTGCTGCGACGCGACTGTTGCGTCTTGTCGGCGTCCTTGAAGTACTGAAAGGTCTCGCGCCCGGGTTGTAGCTGTAGATCGTGCCGACCTGACCCGGTGGCAGAATATTGCCGTCGTCGTCCATGATCGCGAGCTCCGAGCCCCCGCCGCGGCTTGCCAACTGAGCCAGGTCTCGCCAGCCACTCGTCAGCGAAGATGATGGTTCCACCAACGCCTTCAGTCGAAGCGTAATACTCCTCGGTGGACCGGCCCCCACCACTCAAGCATGCGCCGTTTGATGTCCGGCGCAATCGGCGCGGCACCATGAATCGCGTGGCGGATTGACGACACGTCGTAGCGTCGCTTGACGTCGTCCGGCAGCGCCAGCAGTCGCACGAATTGGGTCCGAACCAGGTGCGTGATGGTGACTTTGTACCGGTCGATGAGCGCCAGACAGCGTTCGGCGTCGAAGCGATCCATGATGACCATGGGATGGCCCATGTGGATGGAAGGTCCAGCCATTGCAATGGGCGCCGTGTGGTACCAGGGACACGCCAGCAGGTGCACGTTGTCAGTCTCATCCGGGCTGACACGGTAGCCGCGCACGCCACTGTGCACTTCGGTGTCATGCGGGTTGCCCTCGGCCAGCCGCGGGCGCCGCTGATCGCCGAGGCGAAGCGCGTCTTCTGGCAGGCCATCGAGCATCATGGCGGAGACCGATACCGGGCGCGCCACCACCGCCGCCTGCTGCTGGACGCCGGATTCAGTCGGCCGGTGGCCGGAGCGAGTCTCGGCACCGTCAGCGTCTTTGGGACCAACGAGGACACCCGCTTCATCGCCACGTGGCTGGTGGAGCAGTTCCACGATGCGGCGTTCGCCAACCTGGTGATCGAGCAGGGCTGACTCGGCGCTGCGACCTTCGAGGCCATGCTGCGAGAGGTCCTGGCATGGGGTGAACGACCCGACGCCTTCGGAGCTCTTATGGGCGTCACAGGCCTGGGCTGGGTGGAGAGCTCGCCCGCCTAGAAGTCCGGTGTCCACGCCGCGAGCGGAGCAGCGGGACGTGTGGGTTCGACCACGAGTTCCACGGCGTGCCGTTGCGTCATCCTCACCCGGTCTTCAGGCGACTTGACTTGCGGCGAGACTCGCGAGAAACGTGCGAGCATGTGGCACCACCACTTCCGGCGCGACTACTACCCCGTTGTGATCCAGTCCAGGCAACCCGGCGAAGGTCGCATTCGGCATAACTTCAGCTGCTCGTCTGGCGCCCTCGTAGGCGAAGTCCCGTTCACCGCAATAGATGAGTGTCGGTAGATACGCGGAGGACATGTCCGCTTCGAGGCTCGGCCGGTCCGCCAGCGCTGCCGCGGCGAGTGCCTCTGGATCGTTCGCCAGCCACCGGTCCAGCAACTCTCGGGGCAACGCGCTGATGGCAGCCTCCTTCGCCGCCAGGAACGCGGGCATGCCCTGGCGCAACTGCTCCGCCCAGGCAAGATTCGGCTGCGTCCCAAATGGGTGCGCCCCACCGAGCACAAGCGAAAGCAGCCGTTCGCGGCAATACACCTCAAGGTCAAACCCGACGCGGCCACCCATCGAGTAACCCCAGAAGTGTGCGCGGTCGATCTCCAGCGCATCGAGTACCAGGATGACATCCGCGACGCGGTGTTCTGGCGCGTAGGCCTCCGGCGAGTGCGGTTTGGAGATATCGTCAATAGTTGTGGATCGGCCGTCTGGAGTCGCGCGGCGCACGGCTGGTTCTCAACTGGAGCCATGTTGAGGACGGCCGCATCACCC
Organism: Chloroflexota bacterium; assembly: GCA_019239775.1. GTDB lineage: Bacteria > Chloroflexota > UBA6077 > UBA6077 > CF-72 > CF-72. The sequence goes on along the minus strand of JAFAZN010000046.1, from coordinate 1,347 downwards.
GAATCCGGGTCACGTTCGACCCACGCCCGATGCTCGGGTGATACCGTCGCTGCAGGAGGATATGTGGCGACCTTCGTATTGATACCCGGTGCCGGCGGCCACGCGGCGTACTGGAACCGTCTCATTCCTGAACTTGAAACCCACGGCCACCGCGCCATTGCTGTCGATATCGAGGAAAACGACCCATCGATGGATCTGAACGGATTCGCCGCAGTTGTAGACGCCGCCATGGGCGATTACGGGGACGTCATCCTCGTGGCGCAGTCGCTCGGCGGCTTCACGGCGCCGATGATCCGGAAGCCGGTACGGATGATCGTGCTGGTCAACGCCATGATCCCGCTGTCCGGCGAATCACCCAACCAATGGTGGGGCAACACCGGCTCCGGCATCGCCATGCGCGAGGCAGACCTGGCGGCCGGACGCGACCCGGAATTCAACGTCGATCGCCATTTCCTGCACGATCTTCCCGACGACGCTCGGGCGGAGCTGTTATCGGCTGAAGCGCGCGAGCCATCAGCTGCGGCCATGGCCCAATCCTGCGACTTCGCCCGCTGGCCGGCGGTTCCGATTAAGGTGCTGATTGGGCGCGACGACCGCTTCTTTCCTGCCGACTTTCAACGCCGAGTCGCAAAAGACAGGCTCGGGCTTGATGCGGACGAGATCCCGGGCGGTCACCTGGTCGCGCTGAGCAATCCGTCCGGGCTCGCCGACATGCTGGTTGCGTACGCGGCGCAACTCTGATATCGGGCACTCGGAATTGAGCTCGCACGTGGGGTCCGGCTGACCAATCCCGCTCCGGGGCACGGGTCCGATCTCTTTCCTTATTGCGACCACAGCCGCGATGGCGAGACTGCTGCGCTCGCCACCTTGTTCCAACGCGCGACGTCCACGCCGAAGACGAGGAGCCACAGGCAGAGCGATCCTTCAGCTGGGAGCACGGGTAACTGGATCCAGGGGACCAGCCGCGCTGCAAACGCCGGCGCGACGAGATCCGCGAAGCTGTAGACCAGGTACGCCAGCCCGTCGATCGCGAGCAGAACGCCAATGGCTCTGGGAAGGAACGTAGACCTGAACACCAGATATGACGCGCAGAGGATGTCGAGGGCAAAGAACACCGTGTAGATGCTGTAGTTGATTCCGGACAAAACGCCGCCGGGTGCAAACGCCACTGCCTGTAGCTGTACGGCTGATGTGGTCGCAGAGGATCCGCCGCTCAGAAGGGCGAGCGGTGCGAACTGATCGAGCAGGCCGCCAGCTTCGATAGCGGTGGCAACCAGAATCAAGAACGCGTCGAGCAGGGCGAGTCGGCGGTTCACCACTTTGAACAGCTCGTAGAAGATCATGGCC
>JAFAZN010000333.1 GCA_019239775.1 Chloroflexota bacterium | reverse complement strand
CATTGTCGAGCGGTGGCTTGCGCGTGTTCAGCCCGACGTAATGCACGATGGTGCTGGGTGCGGTGAGCGCTTGCAAATTAGGGTTAGCTTTCAAACCGGCGAAAGCTGCCGGTGGAACCTCGGCGGCGATGTCGATCCCGCCGGACTCCAGCTCGGCGACCATCGCTGAGGGATCCGGAATGGGTCTGAAGATCAATGTTTGCACGAGTGGCGCGCCGTCCCAGTAGTTGGGATTCGCACTGAGCACCACGCGCTCGTCCTTCTTCCACTCCTGGAACATGAACGGCCCGGCGCCGATGGGCTTCTGCAAAAAGGCATCCAGGTTCGCGGAGACAGCAGCCATCGGCGTGATGGCGTGGTAGTTGAGAAAGGTCAGCGTTAGCGGATCAGGGGTCTTGGTCTTGACGATCACCGTCGCGTCATCTGGCGCATCGGTAGAGGCGACATTATCGAGCAAGCCGGCGCGGGGTGCCTTCAAGGCGGGGTCCAGCGTGCGGTCGTAGCTGAACTTGACGTCGCGCGCAGTGACCGGCGAGCCATCGTGGAAGCGAGCATTGGCGCGCATTTTGAACTTGAAGGTGGTTTCGTCGACCACTTCCCAGGATTCGGCCAGGCGGCCCTGGTCCTTCAGGTCGTCCGTACGGTGGACGAGCGTGTCGTAGAGCATCTGGTGGATGTTCTGCGTCTGGCGAGCGCGGTACATGGGCGGGTCGAGGGTGACCATGTCGGCGGTCTGGGCGACGACCAGCTGGGAACGGCCGCTGGCCGCCGCCGGCTTGGTCGTGGCAAGGGGGGCGGTGGTCGCGGCGGGTGCGGTCGTCGATGACGGGGCGGTTGGTGTTGAGCGGGCACAGGCCGCCAGTGTCAGCGCCGCGAAAAACCCGCCGCTCGACCCCAGCAGTTCGCGCCGCCTGATTCGCCGTGCATCATCCATCTCCATTGCGATCTCCTCCCGGGACTGGCCCCTCCCACGGAATAGGAATATCGAGTAGCGGAATGTACTGCTGACATCCGTAAACGTCCGACTCGCCTACGTCGCCACTGGATACCTCGCGACGAATAGAGATCTTTATGGCATTGCCCGGGCGGTACTCGACAAACTGAAAAATGCGGCTCTCGGGAATGCCATACAGCGCCGCGACCGACTCACGCGTGATCGTGCCGCTTTCGAGCACCCACTCGTACGTTTCGGGCTCGTCGAAAATGATGTCCATCGTGTAGTAGTGCGCGCCGGCATTTTTGCTTCGAATCGTCTTTGCCAGCTGGTGCAGCGGAACTGTGGTCGCAGTCGTCATGCGATCTCCATCATCGAGACCTGGTGCAATTCCAGCGGATCTCTGACGGGCAACAGGTGGTCGACGGTCCAGCGATATGCCGGCTGACCGCGCAGCACTTCGTCCCGCAACATGGCGATTCCGCCGGCGGTCGCTTTCTGGCCCGCGAACGTTGGAAACAACAATCGGTACAGCGTGAACCGCGCAATAAGGTCCGCGATCTCCTGGGTGCGACCGATGACCTCCGTCACGATGCAGATTTCGTGCGACCGCGTTTCCTTGATCGGCTCCAGCTCGCCCATGACCCCGTTCTTCCCGTATTGGTGGAACAAAATCTGGTAGTCCTTGCCAGGACCGGGCTCCAATTGGGGGTACTTATCGCGCGTCTTTTGTCGGATGTCGTCGAGCACCCAGTCGAGACTGCGAATCGCGATTGGATCGCGCACACCGCCGATGGTCAGCGCGCGGAATCCGACCAGGCCTGAGCCTTCCAGCTTGAGCTTGTATACGGGATCATCGATGAAGCGGCTGTTCCAGTACCGCGTCGCGCGCTCCGAGACCTGTTCGAATACCGTGCCACTTGTGTCCAGCACGCCACCTGGATACGCCTGGGTGTAAGGATGTGTACGCTCGTACAGCGAATGGCCCGCCACCGATGCCGGCGTACAGCGCTGCGCCGGATGCATCGGCTCCAGCTCGACGTAGTCGTCGGTAATCGTGCCCACCACTGATTCTTTGGCCATGGACGGCGTGCCGACCAGGGACGAACATTCCAGCGTTTTGCCGAAGTGGTAGCATAGGCCCTTCGGGAACCCGGCGCGCAGCGGCAGAGCGGCGTAGATCGCGTCGTCGCAGGAGCGGCCGGCGATGACCACATCGGCGCCCATATCGAAGGCTTTGAAGTACGGCTCGACACCCATCATCGCCACCACGCGGTCGGTGCGATCCAGGTCCTCCACCGTGAGCGGCGCCGGAGCGCCGAGCGGTTTGATCTCCTCGTTCCTGGCGCGTTCTTTCAGGTAGTCGAGCGGGACCTCGGAATGAATGCGCGCCAGCCGAAATGGACCCAGCTTGTGCTTCGCCGAGATCTCCCGCACGATCTCGATGTAGTCCTGTACGCCACGCGTGGTGCCCGCGCCGCCAGCGGAGCCGATGATCAGCGGGATGTTGCGCTCGCGCGCAGCTACCAGCAACAGCTCGAGGTCGAAGTACTCCCATTCGCGCGGATTCATCGGTTGATTGGAACCGAGGAAGTAGGGCCCACTGTCACCACTGCCGGCGTCGGCACCGATGAAGTCGAGCGGGCGCTTGATGCCCTCGTAGAAGGAGTCCGGGTGGATCGGCTCATGGCCGAGTGCACCTGTGGCCGAAATCGTGGACATTTTTCGAGTCATGTGTGGTCTGCTCTGCTTAAGCCTCCGTCAACAAGCCCGCGGCGCGATATTCTTCGTCGAGACGCTTCAACGCTTCGCCAACTTTGCGCGAGTAACGCGTCGCGCACGCGGCAACCAGTGCGTTTGCCACCGCCATCGGCGCGACCAGCGACACCCGGTGCGACACGCTTTCCACCGGAGCGCACATCGGGTAGTCCGCCAGGCGTACCAGCGGCGACAGTGGGCTGTCTGTAAGGGCCACGCGAGGTACGCCGAGCGCGCGAGCGCGCTCCAGGATCCGGACCGTCTGGCCGACGTACCGATAAAAGCCAATTCCGAACGCGAGGTCTCGCGGCGTAAGCGAGATCAACTCCTGGACGACGGGAATACCGTCAGTCGCCGCGTAATGGACGGGAAAGCCCATCGTGCGCAGCGAGCTGCCCAGAAAATACACGAGCCCCGTCGCCACGCCACCCCCAAAGAGCAAGATCCGTTCGGCGCGGCCGATCAGCTCTACGCTCTGGTCAAAGGCGTCCGAATCAAGCGACTCCTGCCCGGCGCGAAGATTCTCGTGGTCCTGCGCGAACGCCCGCGCGACGAGGCCACTGTCGGAGGCTTCAAGGCGGCTGTCGGCAAGCGCCGGGTAATGGTGCGGGAAGCGTGCCCGCAGGTGGCGCTGGAGGTCGGGATAGCCCTGGAAGCCGAGCGAGCGCGCCAGGCGGACGACGGTTGCGGGGTCCACCTCGAGGCGCAGCGCGAGCTCGCTGGCGGGCGTGAAGGCGACCATGACCTCATTGGCGGCCAGGAAGCGGGCGACGCGCTGCTGTTTCGGCGACAGCTGCTCGAACATGTGGTTGACGACGTCCTGGAGGCTGGCAGCCACAGTGCGACGCAGCTTACCCGCCGCTTCGCGTGGATGCAATGCATATTGCAGAACTCGTCGCCCTGCAATTTCAGCTGCAGTCGAAATGCCGCCCGTCGCGCAGCACGGCGACGGGCTCGAGCTGCGCGGCGCCTATCTCCTCGTGTCCGTGACTGTCTCTGAGCGGGAATTCGCCAGCGGTAAGGCGCAGCAGCGTCAGATCGGCACGCGCGCCCGGCGCGAGCGTTCCGAGCGCGTCGGCCTGGCCGATGCACGCGGCCGGCGTTGCCGTGACACGCCTGATCACCTCCGGCAGCGACATTCCCAGGTGGAGGAACTTGCTGGCGGTTGTGGCCAGGTCGAACACCGGTCCGCCGATATTCCAGGCGTGAATGTCGGAGCTGATGGTGTCCGGCGGCAGACCCTGCGCCAGACCCTGTCGGGCGACCGACCAGGCGAAGTTGCCGGCGCCGTGTCCGACGTCGAAATACACACCGCGTTCGCGTGCGCTTCGAACCGAGCGTCGGACGTCCATCCGCTCATCCAGGACGCCTTCGCTCCGACCGTGATAGACGTGCGTGACGATATCGCCAGGCTCCAGGTTCGCGAGCAGCTCGTCGAGAGTGATCGCCGTGTTGCCGGGGTGGACCATGATCGGTTTGCCGATCGCGCTGGCAACCTGGCGTGCGCGGCGCAGGACTTCGCGGGTGTGCTCAGGGTCGGCCCCGACGTGCTGGTGGCTGATGCGGACTTTCACGCCAGTGATGCAGTCCGCAAAAGCGCGCGCAACCTGGACGGCGCGGTCCACATTGGCCCAGCGGATATCCTCCAGCTCGCCGATGGCTTCGTCGCCGAACGTATCGTCGCGCATCATGCCGAGGGCCGAAAGATGCAGCATGGCCACAATTCGCGTGGCGGATACGTCGATAACATAGCGCTTGAATCCCGCGAACGTGGAGGCACCAGCCGAGCCAGCGTCGACGGCGGTGGTAACACCCCGACGCAGGCAGTGCGCGTCTGCTTCCACCCCGAGTGGCGCGACACCCCAGTACACGTGCGTGTGAAGGTCGATCCAGCCGGGGGTGACGATCAGACCGCGTGCGTCGATGACGCTGCCACGCACTCCCTGTTCGAGCAGGTTGTCGCCGATGGCCGAAACACTTGGCCCGAGCAGTCCGATGTCGGCGACACGGTCCATCCCCTGCGTGGGGTCGATGACCCGACCGCCGCGGACGACCGTATCAAACACCGGGTCGGGTGGAACCTTTCAGGGTCCTTACGATACGTCCTCCGGCGGCGCTCGGCCGCCGCGGGTCGTACCAAGGTCGCGCTTTCGACGCAGCAACGCTGCAATGGTGGTGCTGGCGCTCCACGATGGTCGCGGCCGTGATGTCATCGGCCACGCGCGCGCAGTGATGGGACGTGACGTTCGCAATCACGAAGCGCGGCCGTCGCCTAGCTCACAAAAATGTACGGACAGGTCTGTGGAACTTGAGGGACAACAGAAGCTGCCGATGCTCTAACGGCTATGGGTTGGTATTCGAACCTGAGATTGCGCTGGAAGCTGGTGAGCGCGTTTGGGGCGGTGGTGGTCCTGCTCGGTGGAACTGGTGGGTGGACCGCCCTGCAGATGCGGACGCTCAACGCGGCGTACGGCGACCTTGTCCAGAACGAGGGCAGCGCGGCCACGACAGCGCAGGTGATGCGCGTGCTCTTGCTGCAGCAGGTGCAGGCCGAAAAGAACGTGTACCTGCGCGGTATCGATCCGAAGCAGTACGACCAGTTTGCAACGGAGTTCGACGCGCGCGCTGCCGACATGGCCAAAACGCGGGCGGAGATGAACGAGTTTGTCGCTTCCGGTCATCTGACCTCAGACGAGCAGGACCTGCTCAAGCGCTTCGACGCCGGCTGGAACATGTATACGCAGACGTTCGCCCAGGCCAAGGAGGCCTACGGCGGACCAGGCGGCGGGAACATCGCCGCTGCCGACAAAGTCATGTCGGGCAAGAGCCGCGATGCGGTCGCAGCGGGCGACGCGCTTGCGGCCAGTCTGTCGTCGCGACGCGACCAGATCGCCGACGCGCTCTCCGCCAGCGCGGCGCGACAGTTGATGCTGGTCTGCGTGGCAGTCGCCGGCGCGGCAGTGCTGGCGCTCGTGATAGCGGTGGTTATCGCGATGTCCCTCGCGCGACGGATCGGTCGCGTGACGGTGGCGGCACAGCGCGTTGCACGCGGCGACCTCGGCTATGTCGTCGCGGACACGTCGCGCGACGAGCTCGGGCTACTGGCTGGAGCGTTCCGCGAGATGGTGGCTGGTCAGCGCGAAATGGCTGACGTGGCCGAGGCCGTGGCCGGTGGCGACCTATCACAGGCTGTCCAGCCGCGTTCGGCGGAAGACGCGCTGGGGCACGCCTTTGGCAAGATGATCGCGAACCTGCGCAAGCTGGTCGGCGAGGTGCAGATGTCGGCGACGCAGGTGGCCGGCACCTCGGACCTGCTCGGCTCGGCCGCGACCCAGACTGGGACGGCAGTGCAGCAGGTGACGCAGGCCGTGCAGGAGCTGGCATCGGGCGCGCAGCAGACCTCGACGGGTGCCCAGGACACCAGCGCAGCTGTCGGCGATCTGACGCAGGCGATCGATGGGATCGCTCGCGGCGCGGCAGACCAGGCGCGCCAAGTTCAGTCCGTGACCACGACGGCGAGCGAGATGGCCGACGGTGTCGACGAGGTCGCGCGCGTCGCTAAGCAAGTCGCCAGCGCCAGCGAGCAGACGCGTGCAGCCGCGGCACACGGTGGCGAGGCGGTGCGTGGGACGGTCGAAGCCATCGGCGATATCCAGACCGTGGTGCGAGATGCGACCGACAAGATCCTCGACCTCGGTTCACTGGGCGAGAAGATCGGCGCGGTGGTCCAAACCATCGACGATGTGGCGGAGCAAACCAACTTGCTTGCGCTGAACGCAGCCATCGAGGCAGCGCGCGCTGGCGAGCACGGCCGTGGCTTCGCGGTTGTGGCCGACGAGGTGCGCAAGCTGGCGGAGCGGTCGTCGCGTGAGACGCGGCAGATTGCCGAGCTCATTGCGCAAGTACAGGCTGGGACTCGGCAGGCGGTGGACGCGATCGAGCGTGGTGCCTCCAGCGTGTCACATGGGGCGGATCGCGCCGCGGCGGCGGGCGAGGCGCTCGATGCGATCGGCAAAGCGGTCGAAGCGAGTGTGACGCAGGTCGGCGCGATTGCCGAATCGGCGCAGCGGATGGCTGTGGCTTCGCGCGAGGTGACCGCGGCGGTGCAGTCGATCTCGGCGGTGGTCGAGGAGAACTCGGCTTCGGCTGAGCAGATGGCCGTTCGTGCGCGGCAGGTCAGTGTCTCTGTGCAGAGCATTGCGGCCGTTGCCGAGGAGCAGACGGCTGGAACCGAAGAGGTTTCGGCCAGCGCTGAGGAAATGAGTGCGCAGGTCGAGGAGATGAGCGCCCAGGCCCAAGAGCTCGCAGAGACCGCTGGCCGGCTGCAAGAACTCGTCCGCCAGTTCCGCTTGGAAGCGCAAGGTGCCGACGTGGCGGAGCTACCAACCCAGCTCCGCGCTGCCTGACTCGCACATCGCGGGCAGCCGCGAACCCGGACCCCTGTGCCGGCTACAGCGCGAGTCCAGCTGGCGCAGGTGGGAGTAACGCTTCAGGGCGCATGAGTGTGCCGCTCGCGCTCGGCGTGACTGGCGGCTGCGTCGTCCTCCTGGTCACCCGTTGCCTACTGGGATGCCGCTCGTCGCGGCGGCGTTCCGTTGGGTCAGCCGTCCGCGAGGCGTTCGTTCGCCTGTCCGATCGAGGTGCGGCCTGGCCCGTGCGGCGGGGTGCTGTGTCGTACGCGCTAAGCAGACCACGTCGTTCGGACCGCCATAGACGACGCTATCGACCAACTGGTCGCGGTCGGTGCGCGGCTGGAAACTCGAGCGTTCCGATTCGCCCAAGCAATGTGTAACCGCATTCGAGCTCGACTTGCGTGAGAACGCGCCATGAGCAGCAACCGTGGCAGCGGATTTCTAACGGCGAACCGACAAACGTCTCCGAGATTGCCCTCCCTTTCGAAACTGCCGACATTGGCGCGGAGATTACCTCCCGCGGATTCGACGTGCGGCGGCGCGCGGTGTTCGTGTGGGAAGCCGTGGCCCAACACCTGGATCCACGAGGATTTCCTCGATGGAGACGATCTGTTCCATGGCGCTCCCGTGTACGAGGCGTTCCCCGTGAGCGTGCCATCCGGAAGTTCGGACGCCAGCCGGCGAACGTCCGCGAATTTGGGTCGGTCGAGCGTGAGCAACTGGGTCGAGCGGACTACGCCAGGCGCTATCTGGAGCCCGCGGGACGACATCTCTCAGTTACGGAGATCAAACGGAGCGTCAGCGCGAGGATCGCAAACTTTCGCAGGTCCTGCTAATGCCGGGTACCGCCGCGCCGCGTCGAGAGCGCTGGGCAGAGCGTCCTTCGCGTGACAGCCACTTGGCAATTGCGCACAATGAACGGCGCATGCACCTGTCAGCAAGAGCCGACTACGCGGTGCGCGCACTGGTCGAGGTCGCGGCCGGCGGGGGTCGGCCGCTCACGCGGGATCAGATCGCCAGAGCCCAGGCGATTCCGATCACTTTCTTGAACAATATTTTCCAGCAGCTCAAAGTCGCTGGCCTGGTCAAGACCGTCCGTGGCGCGGATGGAGGCTATTTGCTGACTGTCGCTCCCGAGCGGATCAGTCTGGCCGACATCATTCGTGCGGTCGACGGGCCGCTGGCGAACGTCCGCGGCGAAAGTCCGGAGGCCGTCGTCTACTTGGGACGCGCTGAGCCGCTGCGAGAAGTGTGGGTCGCCGTGCGCGCGAGTATGCGCAGTGTGCTGGACCACGTCACGCTGCAAGACGTTGCGGCGAACCAATTGCCTGAAGTCGTGCGTCAGTTTTCCGCGTCGAAAGGTGCCTGGTCACCGCACACACGACAGCCGTGGCTCGACAGCTCGGTCCGTAAAGTCCAAACTTCGGACGGCAGCGCAGCCGGAGAACGCGGCGCCGGGAAGCGTGTTGCTCCGGCGCGGCGCCGCTAGTCCGCCCTGATCAGACCGAGCAATTCGCGCGCAAGTGCAGTGACCTGCTGCTGTACGTCCTGGGGGTTCGCGTCGAGTTCCGCATCGCTCGCGTAAATCGCGCGCGATGCACTGAGTCCGGCGAGACTCGCCACGAGTGGGCGGAGCGCGTGATCGACGGCCAGCCGATGATCGCGGCCGGCGCCAGTCGCAATTAGGCCGACCGCGGTGTTGGCTAGCGCGTCGCGTGGCAACAAATCGAAGAAGGCCTTCAACTGACCGGTGTAACTGGCACGATAGATTGGCGTGCCGACGACCAGGACGCGTGCGCTCGTGGTGGTTTGCAGTGCGCGATTCAGAGCCGCATCACGCGATCGCGCCAGCAACGCGTCGGCCGGTAGGTCCGCAAGGTTGATGAACTCCGACGTCACGCCGAAGGCTTCCAGCTCGCGCAGCACGCGCGTGACCAGCGCGGTTGAGCGTGATTCGCTGGAGAGCGACCCGGCCAGCCCGACCACGACAGGTGTGTCCGTCATCAAACGAGCACGGGCTCACGCTCGCGTCGCGCCATCCCCGCGCGCACCAGTGGCAGCAGCTCGCGGCCGTAGTCCGCGGCGTCCTGGAGCGGATTGAAGCCGCGAATTAATATCGTGGAAAAGCCCAGATCTACATACTTCAACAGCGACTCCGCCACCTGCTCTGGGGTGCCGACGAGTGCTGTCGAATTGCCGGACGCACCGGTGATGGCTGCCACACGCGTGAAGAGGCGCTCGTCATGGACGTCCGATACAGCGGCTGCCTCGCGCAGGCGGCGCGCACCAACGGACGTGTCCTCCTTGTTGACGCGGTGACCTAAAAACGCGTCGCGTCGTTGTGCAGTCGTCTCCGCGATGGCCTCGGCGCGCGCCCAAGCTTTCGCCTCGGTCGGTCCCAGGATTGGGCGCAGCGATACGGAGAAGCGCAGCGTCCGACCAAACTCCGCCGCCGCGCCGCGCAGCGTTGCAAGGCGATCGGCAATGTCCGCCAGGGGTTCGCCCCACAGCATGTACACATCCGCGTGCTCGGCGCCGACGCGCACGGCCGCCTCGGAAGCGCCGCCGAAATACACCGGGATTCCACCCGGCGTGGCGGGTCGAACGGCATCGATCGCGCCCTCCACGCGGTAGAACTCACCGGCGAAGTCGAGCGGACCACCTTCCGACCACAGTCGACGGACAATGGTGAGAAATTCACCGGTGCGGCGATAGCGATCGTCGTGGCTGAGGAAATCGCCATCGCGTCGCTGGTCGATCTCGTCACCACCAGTGATGTAGTGGATCGCCACGCGGCCGCCACCCGTGATATGGTCGAGCGTGCTCGCCTGGCGTGCGAAGAGCGTCGGCGCGACGAATCCCGGGCGATGGGCAATAAGCACTTTCAATCGGTCGGTAGCACACAGCGCCGCGTTAGCCACACCCCAACCTTCAGCCCAGCCGGCACCGTAACCGATCAGGATGCGATCGAAGCCGCCTTGCTCGTGCGCCTGCGCGAAGCGCGCCGTGAAATCCGGATTGATGAACGGTCCTTCCGGAGCAATAATTTCCGATTGCTCGCGGGTGGCGATCATGCCGATGAATTCAACTGGCATAGTGAGCAAACTCCTGGTGTGTGATACTGAACGGGTTTCGGATTCCTGTCACGCGCCCGAAATGTCCACGGCGTAGCGTGCGACTTCGATCTGGCCAGGAATGATCTTGCGCGGCGCGAGCCAATCCGCCGATTTTTGCAGTTGCGCCACCACGTCGCTGCTCATCGCCGAGTAGCGCGAAGCCGAGTGATACGCGGCTTGTTTCGCCACCACTTCGGGCGGATAGCCGGAGTCGTTGTTGATGATCGCGATGTAGTCGTCCTGGTTGGCCGCGGCCCACTCCGCCTCCACTTTCCACGCCGCCATCACCGCTCGAATCGTGTCCAGGTGGTCCTTCACGTAGTCGTCGCGGACCAGATACGAGCCGAAGTCGATCTGCCCGTCCGGCGGCAGCTCGTCCTCCTCGACGAAGATGGGCACCGGACCGTACTTCACTTCGGCCACTTCGCGACCGCCATTCCACATCGACCACGCATCGACCTTCCGGGTGGCAAACGCGGGCTCCGCGTCCGGTGGATCCATATACACAGTCTCGACTTTTTCGCGCGGTCTGGCGAACACCATCTGAACGAAGTTCAGCGGCTGACCCGCCAGCAGCGCCGCGAGCGCAGGTGTCGTGCTACCGCCGAAGCTAAAGTCCGCGCTACGCGCGGAAACTGCTTGCATCGTCGGCGCATGATTGGGAAATGGGCCAATCCACTCCACGCCGATGCCTCTCTCGCGCAGAGACGGCTCGAACACGCCGCGCGTCTGCGCGACCGTAGCGAGGCCTCCCTTGCCGTAGGTCAGCCGCACCTTTTCCGCTGCCGCCGTCGCCGGAGCCACAGTCTGACCGACCGGTGCCACCGCCGGCGTTGGACTGGCTGACGGAGTGGACTGGGTACACGCCGCCAGCAGCGCAACCGGAACAACAGCTCCAACAGCCGATGCGCGGCGCAGCAACTCACGACGTGTCCATTTCACCTTCGAATCCATCAGGGACTCCTTTGTGTTGACCGGGAATTCGGTCAGCGACTCGGCTCGGCCTGATGCAGCCGATCGAGCAGTTGTTCTTTGAGCGCCGCCAGGTGGGCATCACCACGGCGGCGCGGCCGCGGCAGGTCGACGCGGAAGTCGTCGTCCAGGCGTCCGTCGATCAATAGCACCACGCGGTCGGCCAGCACCAACGCTTCCTCCACGTCGTGCGTCACCAGCAGCACGGTGTTGCGCTCGCGTTGCCAGAGGCTCAGCAACAGGTCCTGCATCGTGGTCCGGGTGAGCGCGTCGAGGGCACCAAACGGCTCGTCCAGCAACAGCAGATCCGGTCGATGCGCAAGCGCACGTGCGAGCGCGGCACGTTGTCGCTGACCGCCGGACAGGACGGTCGGCCAATCGCGTTCTCGGCCCTTGAGCCCGACCGCGACGAGCAACTCCGAAGCGCTGTTTCGCAGGTCGCGCGGCAGGCCGATGGCGACGTTGTCGAGCGTGCTCAGCCAGGGCAGCAGGCGATCTTCTTGAAACATGATGCGCACCGTTGGCTCGCCACCGCCGCCCGCGCCAACCAGTTGGACCTGTCCATCAGTCGGCGGCTCCAGACCGGCGAGGATTTTGAGCAGCGTGCTCTTACCACCGCCACTCGGACCGAGAACCGCGACGAATTCACTCGTTCCAACAGCAAGGTCCAGGTCGCGCAGCACGATGCGTGCGCCGAATGCCTTGTGCAGTCCGCGCAGCTGGACCTCCGCACCGGAGACCTCGGTCAGGCTTTGGAGGCGCGGTTGTAATTGGGATGCCATCGCAGAAACCTCCGTTCCATGAGCCGACTGAGACCATCCGAGGCGGCGCCCAACAATGCGTAAATGACGACGGAGAGCAAAATGACATCGGTGCGCATGAATAGCCGCGCATCCATGGCGAGATACCCGATGCCGGAGCTCGCCGCGATGGTTTCACCGACGACGAGCGTCAGCCACGCCACGCCAAATGCGTAACGGAGTCCGACCAGGATGCCGGGCAACGCGCCTGGCAGCACCACCTGGAGGACACGCTCGCGGGGCGTCAGACCGTACGCCTGTGCCATCTCGGTCAGCTTCGCGTCCACGTTGCGAATACCGTGGACCGTGTTGATGTAGGTCGGAAACAGCGTACCGAGCGCAACCAGGAAGATCTTGGCTTCCTCGCCGATGCCGAACCAGACGATCACCAGTGGTAATAGAGCCAGGTGCGGAATGGTGCGGAGCATTTGCAGCGACAGGTCGGCCAGCGCTTCCATCCAGCGGCTCAGACCGACCGCGAACCCGAGCAACAACCCCAGGCTGGCGCCGATGCTCAGGCCGATGGCGACGCGCCGCAAGCTCACGAGCAAGTGCTGGGGCAATTCGCCGGAGACAATGAGACTCCACGCCGTAACGGCGACCGCGGAGGGGGCCGGGAGCAGCCACGCAGGGACAAGTGCGAGCCGCGATGCAAGTTCCACGGCGACGATCACGCCAACCGGGACGAGCCAGTAAACGAATGCGGGCGGCGCGGTCGCACGGCGACCCGGCCGGGTTGGGAGCGCGGGTGAGGCGGCGTGGTGCGGTCGGTGGGTGCGCAGGCTCGACGCGGGAGCGGCCGGCGCGGCAACTTCGAGGGACATGCCTCGAACACTAACTAGACTTAGTCGACTTAGTCAATAGACTAATTAGCCTAAGTAGTTGACCAAATGAGTCAACCGTGTTTAGTATGGCCGAGATGACCGCCGCTCCGCTCGTCGCCGATGCGCCCGCGGCCGACCCTTCAGCCCTTCTCGACGCCGCCGTCGAAGTCGCCGCCGGGCTCGCCGCGCACGCCGACCCGCACCATCGCGCAGGCGTTTTCGCGCCCGACAACATCGTCGCGATCTGGCGCGCGGGCCTCGGCAATCTGACCCTCCCGGTAGCCGACGGTGGCCGCGGCGCTGACCTGCGCACCACCGCGCACGTCGTTGAAATTCTGGCCGGTGGCGATGCGTCAACCGCGCTCATCCTGGTGATGCACTTGCTCCACCTGCGCGCGCTCGGCGACCCGCGCAGTCCATGGCCGCTTCACCCGCGTGAGCGCGTGATCGCCGAGACGCGTGACGCACCCTCGCTAATCAACGCACTCCGCGTTGAATCAGAGCTCGGCACACCGGCGCGCGGTGGAATTCCGGCCACGCGCGCGCGTCGCGTCGACCGCCGCGGACGGCCGGGTTGGCAGCTCACCGGCCACAAGATCTACGGCACCGGCAGCGCTGGACTCCGCTGGATGCTCGTCTGGCCCGCCACCGATCGCGACGACCCGGAGCGACAACGCGTCGGGTACGTCGTCGTTCCCGCGGACTCACCCGGAATCACCATCCGGCGTATCTGGGACCACCTCGGTATGCGCGCCTCCGCCAGCAACGACGTGCTGTTCGAGGACGTATGGATTCCACTGGACGACACGCTCAACCTCCAACCACCTGGCAGCGCACAGTCGGGTGGCTCATGGCTCTGGTCAACCACACTGCTACTGTCGGTCTACAACGGTGTGGCAAAGGCCGGTCGCGACTGGCTGGTGCGCTACCTCAACGAACGTGTCCCGTCAAATCTCGGCGCACCGCTGGCCACGCTACCACGCTTTCAAACGGCAATCGGTGAGATCGAATCGCTGCTGTTCGTCAACGACCGCCTGCCGGAAAGCCTCTCTGGCGATAACCCACCGGCGTCGCCGTCGCTGGCGAAACTCACGGTCACCGCGAACGTCATCAAGTCACTCGAGATCGGGCTGACGCTAACGGGTAATCCTGGCCTGTCGTTTCACCACCCGCTGCAACGTCACTATCGCGACGCGCTGTGCAGTCGCATTCACACGCCACAGGACGACGTGATTCTGCTCAACGCCGGCAAAACCGCGCTGGGCATCTGAAACGGAACGGAGAACACGCTCAACGTATGACCGCGTTAGACGACGACTGTACCGACGTGGGACCGCGTCCAGACGCTGACCCTTCGGCAGCCACCTCCAACGAGGCTCAAGAGGATGCCAATTTCTCGCTCGGAACGTCCACCAGGCGTGCACGCGCAAACCGGCGTGCTGCGCTAGACCCGGTTTACAGACCCGCCAAGCAGTGGGTGTGCGCCTGCTCTCACGTCCCGGCGCACTGACCCACATTTGTAGGAGACCGCGTGCCCGTCGAATTCATCGGCATGATCGCCACCCAGCAACAATCCGAAATCCGGCCGCGTTCGGGTCCCGTCGTCGACCGCGCCTTCGTACGCGCATTCAGCCGCGCTCACGAAGACGCCGGCTTCGACAAAGTCCTGATCGGCTACTCTGCCGCTCGTCCTGATGGACTCCAGGTCGCGGCATACGCCGCCGCGCACACCGAACGCATCCATTATCTCGTCGCGCACCGGCCGGGCTTTGTTTTTCCGACCGTCGCCGCGCGAAGTTTTGCAACCTTGGACCAGTTCACCGAAGGCCGCGTCGCACTCCACACCATCACTGGAGGTAACGATGCGGAGCAACGCCGCGATGGTGATTTCCTCTCGAAAGACGAGCGCTACGCGCGCACCGACGAATACCTGACAATTCTGAATCAGGCCTGGACGAGCACCCAGCCATTCAGTTTCGAGGGCGCGCATTACCGCTTCGAGAACTTTCTGACAGAGGTTTTTCCGTACCAGAAGCCACGCATTCCGATCTACTTTGGCGGCTCTTCCGAGGCGGCGTATCGGGTGGGCGGTAAGCACGCCGACGTGTACGCGCTGTGGGGTGAGCCGCTCGCGGAAACTGCGCAGCAGATTGCCGCAGTACGCGCCGAGGCCGCCAAACACGGCCGCTGGCCACGCTTCAGCGTCTCCTTCCGACCGATCCTCGGATCGACTGACGCGCTCGCGTGGGAACGCGCCGAACGCATCCTCACCCAGGTTCAGGGAAACGTGCAAGCGCGCAACGGTCAGTTTGCGCCGACAAATCTCCGCTACAGTCCCGATCGGCGCCCCGAAAACGCCGGCTCGCAACGTTTGCTCGCAGCGGCAGCCGCATCAGAACGCCACGACCGCGCGCTCTGGACTCCGCTCGCGGCTGCTACCGGCGCTGCCGGCAATTCCACCGCACTCGTCGGCTCGCCCGAGACGGTCGCGCAAGCGATTCTCGATTACATCGACATCGGCGTCTCGACCATCTTGATCCGCGGCTACGATCCGTACGACGACGCGATCGACTACGGTCGCCAGTTGCTGCCACTGGTGCGGACGGAAGTTGCCCGTCGCGAGCGCCAGGCGGTCGCGGCGTGAACTGGTACTGAAACAGTAAAGGCTACGTATCATGCGCATCTTTCACATATTCCTGGCGAGCCTGTTCGCGCTCGCACTCGCGGCGTGCACCAGCGGCGCCAGTGCGCCGGCGGCGGCGCCGACGAGCGCCTCCCAGTCTGGTTCCACCGGCCAATCGACGACCAATGTTCGAATTGCCTACCAGAAGGGCGGATTGGCGCTGGTCGCCATTCAGCGCGGCCTGGTGGAAAAGCAACTTGCGCAGCAGGGCATCACCGTGAGCTGGGTTGGCCCGCTCGCCGATGCACCGACCGGCTACGAAACGCTACGCGCGCGGAGTGCCGACTTCTTCTCGTCGGCTACGGCACCTGCCATCTCCGCCCTGGCCGCCGGCACTCCGATGAAATTCGTCGCCGCGACCAAGTCGACAGCAGAGGGTCGCGCGTTCCTCGTCAACAAGACCTCGTCCATTCAGAGTGTGCGTGAGCTTGTTGGCAAATCCGTTGCCGTGCAGCGCGGCAACGTTGCCGAGTACACGCTACTCAAGACGCTCGAGACCGACAACATCGACAAGGACCGCGTCAACCGCGTGTATATCAGTCCGCAGGACGCCGCTATCGCCCTCGGGCAAGCCAAAGTTGACGCGTGGGTGACGTGGGATCCGTACGTGTCGATCGCCGAAACGCAGGGTAACGCGCGCATCATTGCCGATGGCTCCGCGGCACCAGACTACGGTGTGACGGTCGTGCGCAGCGAATTGCTGGACGCGCAGCCGGAGATTGTCAAGAAGGTGATGACCGCACTCCAGTCAGAAGCCGCCTGGGCAAGCGCGAACCTGAACGAGGCGACACAGCTGGAAATTCAGCAACAGGGCCTACCGGCGGACGTCGCCCGAGCCGTGGCCAGCCGGCCGCGCAATTACGATCTGCTGCCAGTCGATGAGACCGTGGTCACGAGCATGCAGGGTGTGGCGACCTGGCTATCCGATGCCGGTGTGATTCCGTCTCCGGTCGATGTCTCAAAGTTCGTCGCACCCGGCATGGTTACACCACAGAAATAGGTCGTCGTGAGTGTTCTCTAGGAATTTGTTGGGCGCGCACGCGCGAGCCAACGGCAACGCTGCTATAGACACGTTTTCAGCGGACGTACGCGCGGCAAGTACACCGTCCACAGTTCATCGTCGGCATCGAACGGTGTGACCTGCCCGACCGTGGCCGGTCAGCAACTCGTGTTCGACGGTACGAGCGGTCGCGGCGAGCAGCGCCTGGTACGTCGAGCCGCTGATGCCAGGCTCGTTAGCCGGAATTGACCGCGCGGAAGCCATCAGGATGAAGGGCAACGGGAAGCTCGCCGCTAGGGGATCACGCCCCAGGTGCGTAGCCACCGGGGGCGGAGGCGGCACTCACGGGGAGACCGATGACACCTCGTCTTCAAACGCGCTACCAGGCGAGTCTTGCCGTCGAGGACGCGGTCGACGACCATGCGCAGCCCTCCAGCACCGACGCGACGGCGCGAGTAGGCGCTACGCGTGCTGTCCGTCGCAATATGCATCAGCTGGCCGACGTTCACGCAGACGCATCGGAGGGAATCACGTACGAATCGGCTGCTTGACTGAGTACGACGTGCAGGTAATCACGCGGACCTAAGACGAAGCACGCATGTGCGGTAAGCACAGGCTGTTGAAGGTGAGTCTTGTCGCGGACATCAGGTTGAGGTCCACTGCGAAGTGCCAGTCGTCATCATGAAGTCATCGAAGACACCGGGCTTTGGACCGCCGACGTTGTTGAACAAATTGTCCGGCACCGCCAAATGCATCCGCATTTACTTTGACGACGCGCTCCGGGTCGCTCGGCGTGTTCACGTGGGCACCAAGCCCGAGAACCTGACTCCCGGTGACGGCCGCAGTGTGGATGTTTTCATGGCTGTATCGATCGACGCCGCGACATTCAGTGAGGGCAGCGCTTGCCCAGAATCAGAGATTCGTGCTGAGGATCCGGTGGCGGGTTTCGGGTCGCCGGAGTAGCCCAACAACGGTGGCGTAGCCGCTCGAGACGAATCCGCCAGCAGCGTGCACAGGGCGACCCAATTGCACAGGCCGAGTCGGCGCGCTGCTCGTCGGTCGACATCACCCCGCTCTGGGCCAGTTCACGCAGCAAGCGCTCTTCAACCGAATTCCTGTCGGAGGTACGTGCGGCGACGCGTCGCTCCGTCACAACGAGACCCCACGCTAGGTTTGCGGTCGTTGTGACGCCAGACGGATGCGTCATCGGCGGTCAGGACGGCGCAACGATCAAGTTGGATGGGCGAATCAGCTCGCCGAAGGTCTCTAGCGTCTCGTCTCAAGATACTCTTTGAGTCCACGTTCCATCTGGCGCATGTGACGCTGCGTCATTGGCCGCATCAAAGGGGCCAGCAGCCGCATCGCACCATGTGGCTCGAATCTGGCCTGTTGGTGGACACGCGGCCGCCGGACACCGCATCGAGAGTGTAGGTGTGCCCGGAGTCGCCTGAGCCCATCGCCGTGGTGACCGTGCAGTATGCCGTCGTGCGTCACCCCGGGGGCCGATTCTGGCGCCACAAAGCAGCAGCGTGGACTCGCCCACGTAACGCCAGAACCTAACGGCTCCACACCGCTGGTAGTGGTTGGAATGGTCGGCGGGGTGTGGAGCCGACCTCCGCGTGCCTCTGGCCAGCCCTCGGGCCCCAAGCGGCTTCACGCTCGATTTAACCTGCGCCCGCGGCGAGTCACACTTCAACGTCGAGAATCTGGACCGCTCGAGCGTGAACCCACACTTTAGGCGTGGTCATGTGCTGCTCATGGCGGAATGTGCGCTCGATCAGCCGGCACGTCCTCGCGCCGCGGCCGCTCTGGTGCGCGACATCGCTCCGGTTCCGTACCCGCGGAAGCCGCTCCTTTCGCGCTGATGTGACCGCAGCGTCTCCGGACGTTGTCGCGCATCTTGGCCGCCGCACATGCCGGCACTGGTGGCGAAATAGATTCGCGTCGCACTGCCTTTACTTAGGCATACCCGCCTGACCGCGGTGCGCGAGCCGCCGGCGACGCGTCGTCAACCCGACACCGGCAGCATGCACACACTCAGTTCTTAGCGATGATTATTCCAGTCATGTTGTCGTGAATGCGACACATGTAGTTGAACGTGCCCGCGTTAGGAAACGTGAACGAGTAGGAATTGGGAACGCCAGGTGCATTAGTAATAATCCCAGACGTGGCCACCGTCGTTGGACTCGTGATCGCCGTCGGCCCCTGTGGCTGTGGGATCACGTGGGCCTCGAACAGACCGGGGTTGGCACACAACGTGGGATCCAGTCCGGGAATGGGGATGTCGGCTGCCGCTTCACACACGGGCATGAGTGGATCGACCGAGTCAGAGCCGTTTCCTTGCGGGAACGTCACCGTATGCGGATCTTTGATGGTCTTGGTCACCCAGGTGACAGTATCGCCAGGCTTGATCTTGATGGTCCCGGGCAGCATTTCGGCGATCTCGACATATTGCGTCGCGGTCCCGGCGATCGCGGTTACCTTGTGGGTGCCATTCGAATTGAGCTCGACGGTTGCCTTGGTGTCGCGGCGCTCTTGCCGCAGGGCTTCGGCGGTGTCCCGCTCGAACTGACCGGCAGCTCTGCCTTCAACCTCTTCCGGTGAGCTTGCTTCGCGCCGGTCCGCAACGAGCGTCACCGAGCCGGACATGCCTGGATGGACCTCGCAAACGTACTTGATATCAACAGAGTCGCCGCCGTTCAGCAGCTTCGGGTCCAACTTAACGTAGAAGTCGCCACCGACAGCATTGGGGATAAAACCGGAATTGACGATGGTCGTCCCATCGTAGAGGCACGGAGTTGTCTTGGTACCGCAGTTCGGATTGCTGGGAAAGAACATCTGCGGATTGAACTCGAGCGGGACCCCAGTGTCGTCCACGTCTGGGGCAAACAACCCGGGCACCGGGGCGCTCGATGGGACGAACGACACCGTGTGGGCGCCGTCCACCGCGCCGGTGTTCCAGTTGAAATCGATAACGTCCGACGAATGGACACGGACGTCTTCGCGTGGGAAATAGTCGACGTACTCGAAATTGTGATTGGGCACACCTGTGGCGTGCGGGTTATCGACATTGATCTTGTAAACCCGTGTCGCCCGTGCAAGCGCTGTCGTCGGCAACGCGCCGAGCAATGCAGTCACCAGAAGTAGCCCCATGGCAGCGCTGCCTGCGCCCCATCGCCCAAACCGAGCCATGCGCCTCTCCACTCCTTAGCTCAATAAATGCCCTCGCCACTATATGGCCTGCTGTCAAGTACCGCCGGTTGAGAGATGGCTGCGGATGCCGAAGCCAAAGGACGCGTCGGCCTCCGTCGAATCGGCCGACAGCGCCGATAGAATTGGGCGGGATTCACGCGGCCAGTCGCAGTGGAAGCCGGTCGGGACAACGCCGTTCTAGAACGGATGTTGGTATCGGCTGCTACTGCTACTTCTTCGCACAACCGGTTCTCAACCGTCGCGCAACGAGTCGTTTGAAGCGATGCTCCCTTGCGCCGTGCAGCGCGTGTACGGTTCACAGCAACTCACAAGAGGAGTTGCCGACTCACGATGAATGTGCGCATGCACCTCGGCCGGGCCACCTGCCTTGGCCTGCTGGTCGCAGTCCTGCTTGGAGCGAGTGCTCCGATTGCGAATGCGGATGACCCGCACCGAGTGACCGTGATGAGCCAGAACCTGTATCAGGGCACCGAGCTGGCGAATACTCTCGCGGCTACGAGCCAGTTGCAGTTTGTTCTGGGTGTCGCCAAAGACTACTCGAATGTCGTCAATACAAGCTTCCCAGAGCGTGCGGACGCAATTGCAAGCGAGATCGCGCAGGCAGCTCCCACATTCGTCGGTCTGCAGGAAGTGGCGGTGTGGCGGACCTTTCCGGTCGATGCCTCAGGAAACCCGACCGGAGCGCCGACGGTCGCATACGATTTCGAGAAGATCCTGCTCGACAAACTGGCTACGCACGGGGTCTCGTACAGGACGGCAGTCACGCACGTCGATTTCTCGGTAGCTGGCGTGCGCTTACTTCCGACCGGATTACTCGGAGTAAGCC
>JAFAZN010000332.1 GCA_019239775.1 Chloroflexota bacterium | reverse complement strand
CGCTACCAGGACTTGACTCTAGATTGCAGTGGGGGAAGACGCCCTAGGAACGCGGCCGAAGACCCGCTCGAATGGTTGTGAATGGCCTGCCGTGTTCCTAGGGCGCAGTCTGTCACAGAAGTTTTATCCAGGCCACTGCGACTCGTGCTGCGGACGGCTTGTCGGCCGAACTTCTAGCGCACGATGTCTCAATACCGCGGGCGCTAGCGGATCTTGCCAGGATCCAGCAGCCGCGCCGAACTGATAAATACTCAAGTGATCAGTCCAGCGACCGGAGCTATTCCGCAATTGCGTTCCCGAGAGTTTCGGCACGGGGCTCGTCGCCAGTCACTGGGAATACTCGCGTACGATCGCATCAACGTTGGCCGGTTCCCCGTCAATAGGAATCTGGCGCGGCCGCGTCAGTGTTGGACCGCGTCCTTCCCCGGGCTCGCGGAACGGCCGACGATATTCTGCCATCTCATGGTCCGAGAGCTGGCCCAATATAGAACTCGGTACCGCGCGCTCAACAAACATATTCTGCTCGAGCACCATTGCCTCGCCAGCCGCTGAGCGGAGCGCTTCGAACATCGGCCGCATCTCGGCAGCGAACTCTGCCCACTTCAGTGGCCGCACGAGATCCAGGAGTTCCTGGAGACCGAAACAGCGCGGCGCGACCTCAGACGCCAGTACGAGGCCATGACTGCTTCCATGTCTGCGATGCCCCTGATTGCATCACGGTGCGGGTACGCCCAATCGAAACCGAGTGCGGAGCCCAGTCGTGGACCACAAGCGTCACTCGCGCGTTCAGGCCCAGACTCTCGAGCAACGCGTCGAGATAGCGGCGGTGCCCAACGAAGGTGTAGGGCGTCGGACCACTGTCGGGCACTTTGCACCGAAATACGTGGGCACTTTCAGCCGAAACGGCCGGGCATTTTCGCCGAAATACGCAGCGATACAGCGGGCGAGGTCCTGGAGATGTGGGATGACGTTCCGCCAGACGTACGACGAGGTCGGGTTACCGTGCAGGAGCACGATCAGATCGCCGGCTATCCTGTGCGCCCTAACGATTGTTAGATGCCGATCAGGCCATATATGGGGCTGACCACTGGAGACGCATAGCGTCTGCCGCCGAATTGAGCCTCGTCGACGGCACCACCGAGGGGCAGCCGGCTCAAAGTCGCGAGAAACTGCTGCCGCTGTTGGGTATTTCTTCAAACTGGGCACGATTGGCTTCGGCGGACCAGTTACGCTCGTTGGCTTTATGCACCGCGACCTCGTCGAGCGCCGCCGATGGGTGACCGAGGATACCTATTGGCTGGCGCTGGCATTCGCGCAGATCATGCCGGGGCCGCTCGCGGCGAAGTGCGCAATTGCGCTCGGGTACTTCGAGCGGGGTTTCCTCGGCGCCGTACTAATTGCGCTTGCGTTCATCCTGCCGTCGTTTGTCATGGTCCTCGCGCTGTCGATGGCGTACGTCGTGTTCGGCGGACTCTGCTGGATGCAGGCATTGTTCTACGGCATCGGCGCCGCGGTCATCGCGATCATTGCCATTGCCGCCTACAAGCGGTCGCGCACGACCAACAAGCGCGATCCGCTGCTCTGGGGGATTTTCGGAGCACTGCTGGTGCTTACGGTGCTCACCCGCGCAGAGCTGGCGCAGTTTTTCATCCTCGCGGGTCTCATAACGCTCATTGTCAAAGCGCCACCCGCATGGCTGAAAGCTCATGTGCGCTTCCTTGCGCAAGCTCCGCCGGTATTGCCGGCCCATTTCCGTCGGGTGACACCGGCGGCAGCGCAATCCAACAACGAAGTGTTGCTGCAGATCTTGCTGTTTTTTTACGAAGGCCGGGGCGTTCGTGTTTGGAGTGGCCTTGCTGTCGTGCCCTTTCTGTATCACGGTCTGGTCCAGGACTTCCACTGGCTGACTGAGCAGCAATTCACCGATGCGGTTGCGGTGGCGATGATTACACCAGGTCCGGTCGTCATCACTGTCGCGTTTATCGGATTCTTGGTTGCCGGATTTTCAGGTGCAACTCTGGCCGCTATTGGTATTTTCCTGCCTGTCTTTGTGCCAGTGGTCGTGCTGTCACCATGGTTCAAGCGACACCGCGACAACGCGCAACTGAAGGGATTCGTCGCTGGCGCTACCGCTGCAGCGACAGTGTCATCACGGGTTCGCTGATCATCCTGGGTCAGCCCGCCATGTTCGACGTAGCGACTGCCGCCATTGCTTTGATCAGTCTGGGTGTGTTGTGGCGATTCAAGCTGCCTGAGCCGATCGTGGTTGGCCTCGCAGGCGTCGCGGGCTTGGTGCTCTGGCCGCTGCTGCGAGCGGGCGGAGTCTGATGTGAACGCCGGTGACGATATGATCCAGCCGATGCGAATTGGGCTCCTGTGGCGCGGCGACCGGCGAACCGACCAGGCCTCGGCGCGCGCCGATACGATGCTGGGTCCTCTGTTCGAGGCATTCGCGCAGCGGAATGTGGATACCGAACGGGTTGTCTACGCCGATGATGCCGTGAAAGAGGTAAGCGATCAATTGCTCGGCCTGGACGGTGTACTGGTCTGGGTCAACCCAATCCAGGATGGCGCAAACCGACGAAAGCTGGATCAGTTGCTTAGCGAGGTGTCACAAAGTGGTGTGTGGGTATCCGCGCACCCGGACGTCATCGCCAAGATGGGCACCAAGGAAATCCTGTTCTCGACCAGAGCGCTCGGTTGGGGAACGGAGACAGATCTCTACCGCACTCCGCGAGAGCTCGAGGAACATCTGCCAATTCGTCTCGCGCGCGATGGTCGCGTCGTTATCAAGCAGGCGCGGGGTACCGCTGGCAATGGCGTATGGCGCGTGGACCTGGCGGAAGTCGCGGAGGGTGCGGACCGCACTCCAACAATGAGTGCAAACGTACGCGTGCTGCATGCCGCGTCGCGGGATTCCGCGGTTGAGGAGGTGCGACTCGGCAGCTTCCTCGACCGCCTCACCGAGTATTTCGCATGGTCCGGATCACTGGTCGTCCAGCCCTACCAACCGCGGCTGCCTGAAGGCATGATCCGCTGCTATTTCGTGCAGGGCCATGTCGTCGGTTTCTGTCATCAGTGGCCGACCGGGCTCCTGGAGAACGTCGACGGCGCACCGCGTCCACGTGGTCCGATGGAGGACGCCGACACCGCCGCCTATCAGCCATTGAGGCTGAAAGCGGAATCAGATTGGGTTCCGGCAATGAAGGACCTGTTGGGACTGAGCACGCACGAGTTGCCGACGATCTGGGACGCCGATTTCCTCTACGGCCCAAAAGACTCAGGTGGTCTTGATACGTACGTTCTCTGTGAGATCAACATCAGCGCTGTTTGGCCGTACCCGACACAAGCCTCCACGGAGATAGCGGATACCACTGTCGCATCGATCTTGGCCGCCAGGGCAGCCCGCACGTAGCGTTCAGGACTCGCGACCTGGGCCTGTTTTGCTGCTCGAACAAAGCATTGGGATCCATACCACAGTTCGGTTTTACGCCGCAGACGCGGGCGCACCTGTGCGGGTGTGCCTCGACTTACGTCCCAACGCAATAAACGACGTGGTCACCTACACGCAACTTTCCGAGCGGTACAGCTCTGGCCAAATCAGGGCTCGTCAGCGTGCTCGTGGGCGACAACTCGTTCTATCCTCAAGAAATCCGTGTGACTCTAGGCTCGACGGCGGAGTGGGACTACAACGGCGGCGGCGGAGAAACCGAGTCGATTCACAACATCGTCGCATCCAAAGAGCTTTTGCTCAGGCGACCCGAACCAGGCTCTCCTACGAAAATGTATTCTCGGAGCGAAACGACCCTTATTGAGACCGTCCTCCAAGCGTATTAGCTCGCGCGACCTTAAAAACCGGCAAACGGCAAACAAGTGCCATCGTGACACCGTGCAAAGCGACTTCGCAATCGCCTGGAAAGTTGCTGGACCAATTCATCCCGGCCGCCGCCTTCAGCGCTCGTCAACCAGGTGCGTTTCGGCACGGCGCGTGTATCGAAGTCTGGGTCGCGGCGCACCCTGGCGCGGGCGCGGCTCGGCAATCTTGGCCTGACAGTATGCGTATAACGCGTCATACAGCGGCCGAGTCAGCACGAGCTTTTCGTGATCATCGGGAACTGACAGTTGAAATCCACGGATCAACGCATCCAATCCGCCAGACTCCGGTCGGCGAGTGCGACTCGGTGGAACGTCCGCGTCGAGGACGATGCGCCCCATCTCAACGAGCGCTGGATCATTCGAAAGATCGTGTCGCGCCAGCATGACCTGGAAGGTGCATTTGTCACCTTCGTGCGCGTACTCAGCGCCGCGCATATCAAAGGTGTGCCCCTTCAAATCAGCGATGGCAGAGTCTGCGTCGACGAACACGAATTCTGCTTGGGGGTCGATGAATTTGCGGATGAGCCACGGACATGACGTGCGGTCGACGTGGATGTTGCGTCGGCTTATCCACCTCATGTCGAGTTATCACGTTCCGCTGCCGCATCCAGGAACTCCGCTAGCGCGTTATCGCAGCGCGTTAGCAACTCCTCCACCCGGGCGTTCGAACCATCCGGAAAGTAGTCTCTTGACTGCACGTGGCCCATCCAACGCTTGACCTTCGCCAGGTCCTCCTCGAGCTCCTCCAGCTCGGCGAAGCTGAACTCACGGTGTTCTGTTTCTCGTGCTACGTGCTGCAGGAAGCG
>JAFAZN010000243.1 GCA_019239775.1 Chloroflexota bacterium | reverse complement strand
GCGACAATTGCGACGTCGACGGCTGTGCCGCGCGTCCTGGTAGTCGACGACGAAGAGGCGGTCGTGGTCACTGTCCGCGGCATCCTGGAGTTGGATGGCTACCAACTCACCTCGACGACCTCTGGCCTGGAAGCCCTCGAGCTGCTGCGTGAAGAGCACTTCGACGTCGTCCTGACCGATCTTCACATCGACGATATTGATGGCACCGACTTGCTGCGCGAGCTCAGGGAAGGCGACAGCGACACCTCGGCTATCATCCTGACCGGCTACGGCTCGTTGGACTCGGCGATTCGGGTGCTACGCCACGGTGCGTACGACTATCTGCTCAAGCCGTGTGACGTGCTGGAGCTGCGCACGACGGTCGCGCGGGCGATCGACCGAAGTCGATTAGCCTCGCAGCTCCGCCAGCGGATGCGCGATCTGGAGCAGGCCAACGAAACGATTCGTGCGCTGAACCTGGAGCTCGAGACACGGGTGGAACTGGCGACTACTGAGCTGCGCGAGCAGATCACGCTGCGTGACGAATTCATGTCCACCGTCTCGCACGATCTCAAGTCGCCGCTCACCTTTATCAAAGGCATGGCCAATCTGCGACGCCGCCGCGCCCAGCCCACGCCTGAAAACCAGTCGCTGCTGGATGCGCTCGATCAAATCGAGGCCAGCGCAGGTCGCATGGCGCAGCAGCTCGATGAGCTGGTCGATGCCAGCCGCCTTCAGGCAGGGGCAACGCTGGAGCTGCGCCGAGATCGGGTTGACCTGCTCGAGCTGGCGCGCAAATCGGTACGCGAGCACCAGCAGACGACCGATCGACACGTGTTGCACGTCACGACTGATCTCGCGGAGCTGCCTGGGAGGTGGGATGGCGTACGCCTGGCGCGTGTGCTCGACAACTTGCTCGACAATGCGGTCAAGTACAGCCCTCGCGGCGGCTCCATCGAGGTGTCGCTACGGTCCGATAATGGCCACGCGGTCCTGCGCGTGGTCGATCGCGGTGAGGGCATCCCGCCGAGTGACCTGCCGCACATCTTCGAGCGATTCCATCGAGGACGGAACGTTCAGAGGATTCCAGGCACGGGCATCGGCCTGGCGGGCGTCCATCGAATCGTCGAGCTGCACAACGGGGACATCTCTGTGGACAGTCGGATCGGGGAAGGGACGACCTTCACGATTCGCCTGCCAATAGACACCTAAGATCCCCCGAACGGTAGAGTTTCCGACTCTATCGGAGCTCCGGACCGCGGCCGATGATTTGAATGTGGCTCAACGGCGACTCCTGCTCATCGACGACGAAGACGATATTCGTGAAGTCGCCAAACTCAGCCTCGAGCTTGTTGCCCACTGGGACGTAGTGACTGCGCGCTCGGGCGCCGAGGGGATCGAGCTGGCGGCTCGCGAACAGCCAGACGCCATTCTGCTTGACGTCATGATGCCCGGCATGGATGGCGCCGCGACGTACGGTCGACTTCAATCGAATCCGGAGACTCGCGAGATCCCGGTGGTGCTGCTGACTGCGAAGATCTTTGACCGCCCGGACGACCGTCGCGGCTTGGAAGGCATCACGGTGATCAGCAAGCCATTCGATCCGATGCGTCTCGCCGCTCACGTGGCTTCGGCGCTCGGCTGGGCCGCCTGAGAGTCGAAACGCTGGCAGCCGCCGCGCACGAACGCGTGGGATTGGTTACGCGCGAATTGCGCGTGCGGCATCGTTTATCATTGCGCCCATCATGACAGACGAGTTGCGCGTCCAGGCTATGGCTATGCCTCTGGCTCGTCTGTTGTCCGCATAGTTTTCGCGGAACTCCAGACGAGCGCCTCGCCGTGTGCGGGGCTTTTTTATTGCCCGTTTTTCGTCGCCTTTTCTTTCGATCTGGAGTTCAACTGTGGAAGCCTTTTATCTCACTACCCCGATTTACTACGCGAACGATCTCCCGCACATTGGCCACGCGTACACGACCATTGCCGCGGACAGCATTGCCCGCTACCAACGTCAACAAGGCCGCGAGGTCTTCCTGCTCACGGGCACCGACGAGCATGGCGTGAACATCGAACGCATTGCCGCGAGAAACGGTGGCTCAGCAACTGACCACGTCGATCGCATAGCCAACTCATTCAAACAGCTCTGGCAGCAGCTCGATATCGGCTATGACCGGTTCATCCGCACAACCGAGCCCGCGCATCATCGTGCCGCGCTCGCGCTGTGGCAGCGGCTGCAGGACAGTGACGACCTGTACCGCGGAACCTATACCGGCGCCTATTGCGCGAAGTGCGAGGCCTACTATCAACCTGACGAGCTGGTCGACGGCGCCTGCCCAGTCCACGCTTCGCCATGCGACGTCGTGAGTGAAGAGAACTGGTTCTTCCGCTTATCGCACTACCAGGATGCCCTTGAGCGCCTGGTACGAGACACGCCTTTCGTCCAACCCGAGTCGCGTCGCAATGAGGTGCTGGCCGTCATCCGCCAGGGCTTGCGCGATTTTTCGGTAAGCCGCCGCAATGTGCGTTGGGGTGTGCCAGTGCCGGACAGCTCGGACGAGGTGATCTACGTGTGGGTAGATGCCCTGGCCAACTACTTGACTGGCGTTGGCTATCCAGGTGACGGCGCATGCTTCGAGCGATGGTGGCCCGCGCAACTGCACCTTGTCGGCAAAGAGATCATCCGCTTCCACTGTCTGTACTGGCCGGCGCTGCTGCTGAGCGCGGGATTGCCGTTGCCGAAGCAGGTCTTTGCCCACGGTTGGCTGACCAAAGACGGCCAGAAGATCTCCAAGTCGACTGGCAACACGATCAATCCGTTTGCGCTGGTGGATGAGTTCGGCTCGGATGCGGTGCGGTATTACCTGCTGCGGAACGTCGCGTTCGGGCAGGATGGCGACTTCACCAGGCGTGGCTTCGTCGATCGCTACAACGCAGAGCTGGCGAACGGCTTTGGCAACCTGGTGCAGCGCGTCACGTCGCTCGCTTCGCGATACGGTGTTTGTCGATCCGAAACTGACGGTGCGTTGTCCGATGCTGCCGCGTCCGCCCACTCACGTCAGGCGCGCGCGTTCGGCGACCTGGCGTTACACGAGGCGGTCGCTGCCGCGGACGACTTCGTGCGTGACGTAAATCGCTACCTGCAGGTGGCGTCGCCCTGGGACCTGGCCCGAAACGGTCAAGTCCAACAAGTGCAGGCCGTGCTTGCGGAGGCCGTCAAAGGAGCGCGTGTGGCAGCGGAGCTGTACGCACCGATCATTCCGCGCGCAGCCGCGGAAGCGTCACGCCGACTGGCTGACGGTCCCGAGGTTGGCGAACCGCTGTTCCCACGCGTCCGCGTCGATAATTCCCTGTTGGTGTGACGGTGCCTGGACTAGGATTTCGCGACGATGCGAGTCTTGTTGGGGGCATTGTTCCTGGCAGCGGTCTGCGTGACGGGCGCCTGCACCGCCCAGGCGCAGCCGCGCCCGTTGACCTACGTTGCTATCGGTGCCTCTGATGCGGTCGGGGTCGGCGCAGCCAATCCCGAAACCGATGGTTGGGTACCCCGTTTCGGCACCGAGCTTGGCTCGAATGTGCACGTCGTGAACCTGGGCGTCAGCGGCTCGACCCTGGCTCAGGCGCTCCAGGAGCAGGTCGGGCCGGCGCTGGATGCTCAGCCCGACGTGATCACGGTCTGGCTGGCGGTCAATGATCTGAATGCGCGCGTTCCGCTCGAACACTATGGTGCCGAGCTGGACAACCTGCTTGGCCAGCTAGAGGCGACGCACGCCCGAGTACTGGTCGGCAATGTCCCGGATCTTTCAGCACTCGCGGCGTACCGTGGGATCGATCCGGCGCCGCTTGATGCAGAAGTGGAGGCCTGGAACGCGGTCATCGCGGATGCCACCGCGCGGCATGGCGCGACCCTGGTCGATCTGCACGCGCACTGGCAGGAGATCAGTCAGCATCCCGAATATCTTTCCGCGGACGGCTTTCATCCGAGCTCGGATGGGTATGCGGCCCTCGCCAAGGTCTTTTCGGATTCCCTCGGTACCGATGTTGGATCGTAGACCTCGGTTCGAACCCGTTTCACCCGAGGCTGGCGCGGCTGGTCTAGTGGTCGAGGCGCGCGAGGTGAGCAAGACATATCGGCTCGGGCGCGTGCAGGTGCCAGCGCTGCGCGGCGTCACACTGCGCATCGAGCGCGGCGAGATTGTGGCCATTGTTGGCCCGTCGGGATGCGGCAAGACCACACTGCTGCACTGCCTTTCAGGGCTCGAAGACTTTGATAGCGGCGAGGTGCTCTTGGAAGGGCAGAACCTCGCCTCGATGTCTGACTCGGCCAAAGCCGAACATCGAGCGCGCCGCGTCGGCTTCGTATTTCAGAGCTACAACCTGCTGCCGGTACTGAACGCGCTCGAGAACGTGGAGCTGCCGCTGCTGCTCGCCGGCCAATCTGCCAGCCAGGCCCGCCGACGTGCCACGCGCGCGCTGGAGGTGGTTGGCCTCGAAAATCGACTTCGGCACCGACCGAGTGAGCTCTCGGGCGGTCAGCAACAGCGCGTCGCGGTTGCTCGCGCACTGGCACCGGATCCGGCCGTGATCTTCGCGGATGAGCCGACGGGCAACCTGGATTCTGATTCGGCCGAAGAGGTCATGGCCTTGATTGATGAGTTGAACGCCGATAACGGCCAGACCTTCGTGCTCGTCACGCACGCCCGAGAAGTGGCGGCGCACGCCAGACGCATCGTGCGCATGCGCGACGGCGAGATCGTGGCGGACGAAGCCACCACCGCGTGAAATTGTTGCGGATATAGAACTTGTGTTCTATGGTGTTGGCATGAGCTCGAGGTCAGGCATCAGCGCGTGAGATCGCTTTTCGGCGTTTCGCAGGATGCGCTCCTGGTCGGCATTGGCCTGCTAGTGGGAGTGGTCGTGGTGGTGTTGGGTATTGCGGCGGTCCGCAATCCGCTGCTGCCGCGACTTGCCTGGCGCAACCTACCTCGCCGGCCGGGCTTCGCCGTGCTGATCACGCTTGGCCTGACGATTGGTACGGTCATCCTGTCGAGCGCGTTCACGACCGGCGACACCATGAGTCAGTCGGTGCGGACCGTGGTTGCGGGGGTGCTCGGTTCCGCCGATGAAGTGGCCTTCACTCCTTCGGCAGACCAGCGTTCGGGTTGGGATTTGGCTCAATCGATTGCTACTGGTGCGCTGCTGACTGGGGTGACCAGCTACTTTCCAACCTCGGACGTCCAGCAGGTCAAGGACCTGGTGCAGGGCGACCCGAATGTCGCGGCGGTCGTGCCGATCATCGTGGAGCAGCAGCCTGTGTCGGCGGACGGACAGGCATTCGCGGCGCGTCTGAACCTGATGGGCGTGCCGTCCCAAGATGCGCTCACGCTCCAATCCGCGACTGCCGCCGATACCCCGCGTCGGGTGGACGACCTCGGGTCGGATGAGGTGTACGTGAACACCGAGGCGGCGACGGCGCTCGGCGCAGTGAGCGGGTCGACTGTCCACGCGTACGGCTTTCCGCTCAGCGCCGACGCGACCTGGACCATCAAAGATGTCACGCGTCTCGGTGATCTGGGTGGTGGCGAGGCAACGATCTTCGTCCCCCTGGAGCGGCTGCAGGCCCTGGAGGCCAGGAGCGACCAGGTCAACGAAATTCTCATTGTGAACAGTGGCGACGCCGCACAACGCCTGGCGAACTCCTGGCCGGTCACCGTCAAGCTGCGGTCTGCGTTCGTCACGGACGGCACGGCGCGCCGTCTATATCGAGGAATGTCGTCTCCGCCCGCGCGGGACCTTCTGGCGCGGGCCATCAATAGCCCCGATACGGCGGGGTTGTTAGCCGCGAAGTTGCGGAGCCTCCAGCAGGTGCTCGACACGCCGAATGCGGCGCAATCGCCCGAATTCAAAGCGCTGGCCACCGATCCCGAGGTCTTGAGTCGCCTGGCATCACGGCTCGGGGGCGCCGTGCAGCGCGGCAACACGCCGTTTGCCGCGGCCGCGGCGGGGCCGACCAGTTTCCGAGTGATCGACGTCCAGAGCGTGGCGCAGGATCAGGCCGATCGGTGGGGCAGCGCGTTTACCGACCTGTTCGTGGTGCTTGGGGCCTTTTCGCTGTTCAGTGGCATGTTGCTGATCGTGCTGGTGTTTTCGCTGGTCGCGCTGGAACGTCGCACGGAGCTCGGGATCAGCCGAGCGCTGGGTGCCCGGCGTCGCGATGTGATCCTGCTTTTGGCCATGGAAGGCGGCCTGTACAGCCTGATCTCGTCGCTGTTTGGTTTGGGCGCAGGTCTCGCGCTCGCGCTGGGCATCATCACCCTGGCGCAGGGGCTGGTCGAGCAATATGGCTTTCACCTGGAGCCGGTCATTCAGCCGGCGAGCCTGGCCGCCAGTTACGGCCTGGGCGTGGTGCTGACCTTCATTGCCGTCACGCTGACGGCCTGGCGGTCGAGCCGGTTCAGCATCGTGACCGCAATTCGTGACTTGCCCGATCCGATCGGCGCACCGCCGGGCCGTGGCTCGCTCCTGGTTTCGTCGGCTGTGCTCATTGCGGGCCCGCTCCTGGTGGTCTTCGGCGTCAGCCACCGCCTAAGCCTGCTGTACGCACTCGGCGTGGCGATCAGCATCGTCGGTGCGGCGCTCGCTGCGCGCTGGGTGCTCCTTCACCGACGTTTGCGCAGCGCGGAGCGCGTAGTCTTCACCCTGGCGGGCTTCGCCCTGATCACCTGGTGGCTCTTGCCAGTCTCGCTGTTCCCGTCCGTGGTGGAGATGAGCTTTCTCAGCGGCGTGAGCATGCTGCTTGGTGCGGTCTGGGTGATCGCGTACAACGTGGGCGTTCTGCGTGCGGTACGCGGTCGGCTGGCCTTGTGGCGACTGAGCACCGCGTATGTTGCCTCGAATCGATTCCGCACCGGACTCACGCTCACCATGTTCGCGCTGGTCGTGCTGAGCTTGACCGTTTCTGCTGTCCTGCTCACCGCGACCCGACGTGCCTACGCCGATCCAGAGGCAGTCACCGGTGGTTGGGACATTCACGTCACGAGCACCGCGCCGCCGCGCGACCTGGGAGCCGACCTCGCCGCCGGTGGCGTGGTCTCGCCGGATGCGTTTTCGGCGATCGGCGCCGCCTCCACGCTGCAGGTTGAAGGCCTGCAACTCGGGGGCACGTCCGCTGCGCATTGGAGCCCGGTGAACGTGCTTGCCGTGGACGACGGCTTCATCCAGGGAGTGCGCACGCCGATCGTTGGCGGGGACAATTGGCAGCGGCTTTCGCAGCCTGGCACCGCCATCGTCGGTGCGGGTCTGCTGAACTCACTAACGCCTCGCCTTCGAATTGCCGACACCGAAGGAACTGGGTTTCGGCCTACCGTCTTGTGGTTGCGCGATACGCGCGGCGGCACCGAGCAGTCGGTTCGAGTGACCGTCGTTGGCCTGGCCGATGCGCGCGGGCCGATGGGCAACGCCGTGGTGACCAATGCGGCAACACTGGCTGCCTGGCCGCCGCCTGAACAGGCCGGCTACTACTTGTCGGTGCCGCCCGGAGCAAACGCGCGCGACCTTGCCGCGGGCTTGAACCTGTCCGCCTCGGACCTGCAGGCGAACACGATCGGCGACGAGCTCCGTCTGGTGCAAGGTGTGCGCGGCCTCTTGAACATGATTCTGCAGGGCTTCATGGGCGTTGGCCTGGTGGCGGGAATCGCCGCATTGGGCACCCTGGCGACGCGTGCAGTGGTGGAACGCCGTCGCCAAATCGGTGTGCTGCGCGCGCTGGGCTTTTCGTCTCGCACGATCGGCGGCGGCCTGCTCATCGAGTCCGCCGTGGTGTGCTTGTTGGGCGCCGCACTTGGTGTCGCGGTCGGCCTGTTTGTGGCGGCCAATACGGTTGCGTTTCTGAGCCGACTGAACCCCGAGTTGCGCTTCGCGATCCCGTGGGACCAGATTGGCGCCGTCGTCCTCGTTGCATTGGTAGCCGCGCTGCTGATGACCGTGATGCCCGCCCGCGCCGCCTCGCGCCTGTCCCCAGCCGAAGCCCTGCGCGAAGGCTAGGCCCATGCCAAGCAGCCGGTCTGCCTATTCTGCCGAGAGGCGTCGGCCCACGGACTGGCGTCCCTCACGGAGTTCAAGTCCCTCCCACAGAGTGTCGTCTCTCACGGAGTTCAAGTCCCTCCCACAGAGTGGAGTCTCGCCCACAGGGTGGAGTCCTCACGGAGTGGTATCCCTCACGGAGTCGTGTCCCTCCAACGGCGTCGGGTCCGTCACGGAGTGCAGTCTTCACGGAGTGGAGTCCGTCCCACGAAGTGGTATTCCTCCCCACGGAGTGATGGTCCTCTCCACGGAGTGATGGTCCTCTCCACGGACTGGATTCCCTCACGGAGTGGTATTCCTCCCCACGGAGTGATGGTCCTCTCCACGGAGTGGAATCCCTCACGGAGTGGTGTCTCTCCACGGAGTGGTGTCTCTCCACGGAGAGGTGTCCCTCCCACGGAGACGTGTCGCTCCACGGTGTGGTGTCCCTCACGGAGTGGTGTCCCTCCCACGGTGTGGTGTCCCTCGCACGGAGACGTGTCCCTCCCACCGAGTCGAGGCCCTTCATTTCCGTCCAGGGTGTGGAGCGCTCGGTACTGGTGCACCCCCAAGTCCCTTGTCGCCCGTGATCTTCACCAGAAAAGTGCTCGGACCCCTCCGGCGTGCGAACTAAGCCTGTTTGCAGTGGGCTACGCGCGCCGCCGCAGAAGCACGTCCATTGGCAGGAGGATCAGCCCAGCAAGCAGTAGCCAAGGCCACAACTGAATAGAAGGCCCAGCCCCGCCGCCCGGCTGCAGATCGGTAGGATCCTGAAGCGCATGCCCGCCGCTGGCGGTCGCCAGCTGATCGAGCAGGGCGGTGTTGCTGCCGATGCTGTGGTGTTCCACCGCATCGGGCGCAACGAACGCGGCGACCTCCTCGCGCTGCCCCTGCTTGAACAGGACGCGGTACTCACCTGGCGCATTTACGGAGGTATCCAGCCCGTACTCGCCTGGCCCACGCTGCGGAAGAGCCACTTCGTGCGCCGAGCCATCTGGCGAGAGCACCGTTGCCCGGGTGTCCTGGAGGTCCGCGAAGCGACCCTCGGCGTCGAGTGCCTGGACCGTCATCGAAACAGACCGCCCATCGGGGCCAACCGAAACAAACGGTTGGAACTCGGATTGGACCGGCGCAGGCAGCGACCAGCGCACCGCCTGCGACCAGAACCGTGCGGCGTCGAGCCAGTTGGCCCATTCGCTGGTCCAGCCCTGCTGTGCTTCGGATGTCCAGGCCACAACGCGTCCCAGGCCGTACTGCCAGTGGGCGAGCAGCGGCTGGCCGGCCTCGGTCTCCAGGGCGGTGACGGCGCGGTCCTTGCGCGTGGTGGCGACGTAGCCCGAGAGTGCCGGCAAATCGCCGGAGATCGACCGCAGAATCGGACTCGGATCGGCCACGACGGCTGCTGCCTGGCCTTCGACGATCGCGTTGCGCGTGAGGATGCTCGTCTCTTTGTTGGCGATGCGCGGGATCTCGGTGCTGCGTTCGGTGAAGTACGATCGGCCGCCGCCCATGTGGGCCAGGTTGCTCAGCAAGCGGGTATCGGCATCGGAGCCGATGGCTAGCGTCGACAGCGTGATCTGGTTGGCGGACATCCGCGCGAGCAGATCTTCGTAGCCGCGGTCGTTGGACTCGCCGTCGGTCATCAGCACGATGTGCTTGAGCGGTGCGTCGACGTTGACCGCGGCATCGAAGGCGGCCTGCAGTGGTGGCAGGATGCTGGTACCGCCGCCAGCGCGGATGGTGGAAATGCGCGTCTGGATGCGCTGAACGTCGTCTTGCGACTGCAGTTGCGTGGGCGGGACGACCCACTGAAACGAGGAGTCGAACGCGATCACCCCGAGGGTGTCTTGCATCTGCAGGAGGCCGGCGGCTTCGATGGCGGCTTCGCGCGCCATCGCCATCTTGGTGGCGCCCCCACCAGCGGAGTCGCCACCGGTGACGATGTCCATGCTGCCCGAGCGGTCGATGACCAGGAACAGCGCCAGGCTGCCCTGTTGTGGCTCGATGGGTGGGGTCGCGGAGACTGGCAGGACGTCGTCGAGCACGCTGCCCTCGTAACCGCCAGGTGAGAACGTGCGCGGTCCGCCGATTACCACCAGGCCACGCCCGAGGTCCTGGACGAAGGACTGCAGCGTGCGCTGCTGATCCAGGGTCAAGCTCGTGGCAGGGGTATTGACCAGGAGCGCGCCGTCGAAAGCCCCGAGGTCCTCAGCCCTGGGCGGCACACTGGAGGCTGGCCGTCGCTCGACCTGGAGGCCTTGATCCACCAGGAGCTTGACCAATGGTTCGGTGGCGCCCGGGTCATCCTCGAGGACCAGCACGCGGCCCGCGGGCTTCACCACCACAACGGCCGATAACGTACTTACCTGATCGCCGACGCGGAGTTCGGCCCGAACCGAGGTGAACCCGGGCGATCCCAGCGGGGCGGGGAGGGCCAACTGGTTGTCGCCAGGTTCGAGGTGGACGGACCCATTGGCCAGCACCGTCTGGTCGAGCGTGACGCGGAGTTGGGCGTCCGTAGGTTGGAGAGCCTGCAAGTTGAGGTTGATATCGATGCGATCGCCAGCCCGCGCTACGTTCGGCACGTTCAGCGAGCGGACGACGGCGACCTGTGCCTGCGCCTGGGCGGACGAAGGCAGCGGCACGTAGGAAACCGCCACGCCCGGGGGCAGCGCATCGATGGCTTGTCCGCCGGCGGTTGGCCAGCCGTCGGTCAGCAACACGATCTCAGGTGAAAGAGTCGAATCGTGTGCGACGATGCTGCCGCCGAGCTGCAAGGCAGCGCCGAGATCCGTGCTGGCGCCGGGCGGTGGTTGGCTGGCGCCAGCGAGCTGGGCGCGCGCGCCGAATTCGATCACGTTCGAGACGCTGCCTGGCGGGAGGGCCGTCTGAGCGCGAGCTACCCAGTCGCGGGAGAAGGCGAGCTGGTCGGGGGCAATGCTGTCGGAGACGTCAAGCGCGAACACGACGGCGCGGCCGTGACCGGCGGGGCGGAGCGTGGGCTGCGCCAGCGCAACTATCGCCAGTGTGGCGATGGCGAGGCGACTGACCAGTACTCCGATGCGCAGGCCAATCGGCGTCTGGCGAAGGCGCGCACGCGCAGCAGAGAGCACCAGCGGCACGACTCCCGCCAGCGCCAGCAGCACCAGCGGCTGGATGAATGTCAGGGTGCGCAGGGCGGCCAGGAGTTGCGCCACCGATATCACCCGCGTCTCGCAAACACGAACCACTCGGCGCCCAGCAGCACCACGGCTGCCGCGGCGAGCCACGGCCAGGCTTCGGCGGTGCCGTGCTGAGGGTCGGGAACGGCGGAGGTGTCGAACGTGGGCAGCGGGCGCGGGCGGATGTCTGATTCGGTGCGATCGAACAGCTCGCTGGGTGGCACGTTGGTGGCTGATTCGGTCTGGGCGAGCAGAAACGACGTCGCGTTGCTGATCAACAGCGGAAAGGCCAGAGACTTTTCGAGTCCGGAGACGGCGGGGTTGAACGTCAGGCTGACCACGGGGTGGCCTTCCAGGCGGCCGTCCATGACCAGGGGGCCTTGCTGGTTCCCCAGGATGACGTGCGCCCAGCCAGGGACGCCGCTGACCGAAGGCGTGGCGGACTGCAGGGATACGAGGTCGAGTCCCTGGAGCAGCGGGTCGGCAGCCTCTACGCGTGCGCCGCTGCCGAGGCCGACGCCGAGCAGCCGAGCGCTGTTGGCGGGTGGATCGACCAACAGCAGCGGACCTCGAGGTAGCTGGCCGGGCAGCACCCCCGCGAGGACGGTCAGATCCGCGGGAGGTGCCGAGTCACTGGTGCGCACGCGCAGCGAAGGAACGGATTCGATCGCGCGCCGCAGGCCATCGGACGCGCGACCCAGAAGGTCCACGTTGCGTGGCGGGCCACCGGGCGCCAGGACCTCGAGCCGATCGTCCAGCGAAAGGTCATCCCGCCCGAGGAGCGACGCTGTCACGCGGTGGGCGTCAGACGGGAGCGGGATCGTCAGTTGCGCGCGGCTGCGAGGCGCGATATCGACGAAGCGCTGGTCGAGGGGCGCTCCATCTGCCGCGAGTTGTAGAGGGATGTGCACTGCCGTCTCGGCCTCGTTGGTGATCTCGACGAACGCCGTCTGGCCGCGGCCGGTTGGATCCGCGCGTACGACCAGGACAGAGACGGCCTGATTATTCGAGCCGCCGCCCGTTGGCACGACTTGCACAGGCGCGGCGAGCGGGCCGACGGTCTCGGGCGCCGGCCAGGCGCCATCGGTAAACACGAGGATGTCGCCTTTGCGTTCGGGCGTTTCGGCAATGCGCGTGGATGCAAGCGCGAGCGCTTCGCGGATCGCAGGCGTTGTGACGCCGGGCTGAGCCGCGACCAGCGCACCGTGAACAGCCGCAGGCGGACCGCTTGCGAGCAGCGCGGCTTGCTTGCCTGCACGAATGAGGCTGACTTCGTCTGTTGCCTGAAGCGTGTTGAGCTGCGTCAGGGCCGCGGCGCGCGCCGCCTCGAAACGCGAAGGCGCGACGTCGGTGGCCTGCATCGAAGCCGAGGCATCGAGGATCATCGCGACGTGACGTGGCGGCTGAGCCGGAACGGCCGGCCGGGCCAGCGCGAACACGCCAGCGGTCGCAGCGAGCAGTTGCAGCAGGAGCAGTAGCGAAAATGGCGGGATGTGCCGCTTGCGGCGACCGGTTTGAACGCGCGGCAAATCGGCCCAGAGAAAGAGCGCTGGGACGTGGAGGCGCTTGCGCGCGCCGAAGAGCCAGTGGATGGCGTAAATGACCACTGGAATCGCGAGCGCGACAAAGGCCAGGGGTGCAAGGAACGTCATGGGCGCGAACCTCGGTGGCCCGACTTGCGGATCGCAATCGACCTCACCGCAGTAGCCCTCCGCGATTCCCCATCAGGCTCACCGCAACAACCCTCCGCGGCGGAGGTCGTCCATGACCAGCGTGCCAAGTGGCCGGTCGGTTCGCACGCGGATATAGCGCATGCCGCGCACGAGGCAGTCTTGCTCGGTCACGTCGAGCCACCGCTGAAGTCGCACGCGGTAGGCGGCGAGCGTTTGCGCGCTTACGCCGAGCTCGAGCATTGCGCCGGACTCAGCGTCGACGAGCTCCACCTCACCCGCGAGTTGTGGCTCCAACTCCTGAGGACTGAGCGCATGGACCATCACCACGTCGCCAACCCTGGCGCGGAGCGCGTCCAGGCCGTTTGCGGCGTGTCCTGGTGTCAGGAGGTCGGACACCACCACGGCCAGAGAGTTGCGCGGGACCTCCGAGGCGATGCAGGTGCCCAGAGCGGTGTCCAGGTCAACGAGGCCCGTCGAGTTAAGTGTCGAAAGTTGCTGGACCAATCCGGGCAGGCCACGGCGGCGGGTGAACGGCCGATGTACGTCTGGCGAGTTGCCGAGGTAGGTGAGGCGGACGGTGTCCGCGCGGGCCGCTCCGATGTAGGCCAACGCGGCAATCAGCTGCGCGCCGACCTCGAGTTTGGCGGGCGAGCCGTACGCCATTGAGCCCGAGCAATCGAGCACCAGCAGCACGTCCAGGCGTTCGCGGCCTTCGGTGACCTTGACCTGCAGCGAGCCGAGCCGCCCGTAGACGTTCCAATCCACCCGTCGAAAGTCGTCGCCGGGTTGGTATGGCCGATAGTCGACGAAGTCAGTCGAGGGTGCAGGTCTGCGGCTGACGTGCTCACCGCCGGTGCCGGCGCGCGCCGGCCTGCGACTGACGAAGGCCAGCCGGTCAAACTGGCGAAATGCGTCAGTCGAGAGCTGGAAGGGAAACGCCACGCCGGGGACCTGCCAAGCCGGGTTCGGCTACGCCTTTTCTGGAACGGCCGCCAGTAGCTCGGCCACGACGCGGTCGGCGGTCATACCTTTAGCCTCGGCCTCGTAGTTCAGGATCAGGCGGTGTCGCAGCGCTGGCAGAGCCACACGGCGGACGTCGTCGAACGCGACGTTGAGGCGGCCAGCCAGGACCGCGTGGATCTTGGCAGCCAGGATCATCGCTTGCGCCGCGCGCGGGCTCGCGCCGAAGCGGACGTTGCGGCGGGCGGTGTCAGTGGCTTCGGGCAGATCGGGATGGCTGCCCAGCACCAGACGCACCGCGTAGTCCGAGACGTGTGAGGCGACGGGGATCTCGCGGGCGGTCTCCTGGAGCTCGAGAACGCCGGCGCCATCTGTGATGGGAGCTGGCGGATCGGTGCGCGGCCCGGTCGTTCGGTCCACGATCTGGCTGAGCTCGGCGCGCGAGGGGAACCCGACGTTCAGCTTGAAGAAGAAGCGATCCAGCTCGGCTTCGGGAAGCGGATAGGTGCCTTCGAGCTCGATGGGGTTCTGCGTTGCCAGCACGAAGAAGGGCTGCGGCAACGGGTGGCTGGTGGTGCCGAGGCTGACAGCCTGCTCTTGCATGGCTTCGAGCAGGGCGGACTGGGTGCGCGGGGTGGCGCGGTTGATCTCGTCGGCCAGCACCAGGTTCGCGAAGATGGGGCCAGGCTGGAACTGGAAGGCGCGGCTGCCGGGATTGTGCTGTGTCTCGAGCAGGACGTTGGTGCCCAGGATGTCGGCGGGCATGAGATCTGGTGTGAACTGGATGCGGCTGTACTGAAGATGGAGTGCGCGCGCGATCGTGCGCACCAGCAGGGTCTTGCCCAAACCAGGTAGGCCTTCGAGCAGAACGTGGCCCCCTGCTAGCAGCGCGATCGTCACGCCACGCACGACCAGCTGCTGGCCGACCACCACGCGTGCGACTTCGCGTTCGAGCGCCTCGACCGTCGCGCGCAAGCGCTGAATGTCGTCGGCCGGATCTGCCTGTTGCTCGGTACTACGAAGGATGTGCATCAATCAACCAGTGCCTCCAAAGCCTCCAAAACGCTGTCATCGGAAATAGCCGCGGACCACGGGACGTTGCTCGCCGGGCACGAGGTTCTGTTCAGGTGCGACCTGGCCGGTCTGCTGCGTTTGGGCCAGCTCAGCCGTCGTGCGACCGCTTAGACGAGGATCGGGGTTGGCCTGGTCCTCACTGCCGTCCGCCGGGCGTACGCCTGGCCCGCTGCCCAGCTTGAGCGGCACCTGCACCTGCTGGCCGGAGGTGTCGAGTCGTGAAGGCTGGTCCGAATAGAGATTCGGGTCGCTGCCTGTGCCTACGCCTGGTCCCGGCTGGTTGCCCTGGCCGTTGCCGTTCTGGCCGCTCGCCGCCGCACCGGCCGCAGTTTGGCCACCACTTGGCTGATTCGACTGTCCGGTGCTTGCAGCCGAAGCCGCGGGCTGACCACCGACGCGCGTGCTCGGGGAGGAGGTTGCGCCAGTCGGAGCGTTCGCTGCGGTTTGCTGCTGCAACTGCCCCACGTCGCGTTCGAGCTGATCCGCTGGCACGCTGCGCGCGCTGGAGCGGTCGACCTGGTCGGCCAGTCCCCGCAGAGTCTGGCGCTGCTCGTCATAGGTGGAGCGGGCTAACGCCTGCGACGCCTGCTGCTCGCGTTGGGCGAGTGCAGCATCAGTCTGGGTCGTGGCCGCGGCCGCCTGCTGCAGGCCATGCGCGAGCTGCTGCTTTGCGGCATCGGAGAGTTGGTCCGCGTTGTCGGCCAGGTTCTGGAGCTGATCGCGGGCGCCGGTGAAATCATTCTGCTGAATGGCATCTGCGGCAGGCTGCCCGGCGGAAATTGTCCCGAGTGCCTGGGCGAGTTTGTCGAGCGCGGAGCGTTCGGCCTGCTCCTGCTGAACGCGCGTTGCAAGGTCGGCGGGTGACGCCGCGGTTTGCACGGGTAACGGGGTCGCCAGGGCCTCGTTGGGTGCGTCGAGCGGCAGCGCGCGCTGCGCCAGCTCGTCGGCAACTGGCGGCACGTCGGCAACGTCCTGGGCCGCCGCGGGTGCGGCGACCACCAGGGTTGGAGGCGGTATACGCGCAAGCACGAGCAGCGTTGCAACGGCAACCGCCAGTGCGCCGGCAGCGATGAGAGCTTGATTCCGGGCGTGCACGTCCAGCGCAAGCCATCTCCCGCGTAACGTTGCAGCAGCCTCGAGGGTGTCGCGGAGCTGCAGTGCGAGGAAGCGGCTGCGGCGGGAGCCTTCCGCTAGCTCAACCGCCGTGGTGAGTCGTTCCGCGAGCCTGTACCTTTGGTCGACGACCACCGCCGTCTCGTGGCGTGTTGGCCAACGCACGAGGCCGAAAACCACGGCCGCTGCGAGCGGTGTCGCGCCAAGCCACAGGAGTTTGGTGTCGCCGGCGCTCAGCCACAAGGCAATGGACAGGACCACAAGCGCAACTGCGCAGCCGATGCAGCCGCGAATCGCGAACAGCGCCAGCCGCTCCAGACCCAGGCGCCAGCGCAGGCGATGCAGCAGTTGCTGCAGCTCATTTTGGTACGCGTTGTCAGGTGCCGAGAGACGTTCGAGCCGCTGCAGGTGCGCCACCGTATCACGGACCAGTGCCGCCCGTGAATCAGTTGTTGTTATCGATTCGCAACCGCTCGAGCGCGACCTCGTTGAGATCGCCACCGACGAAAACGCCGAGCCCGCCGCTGGTTGGCAACTTTGAGCCGTCGTAACTCAGATTTGCGACCGTAGCGCCGTTGAGCTGGAACTGCACATTCGAGCCCTGAGCGGTCACGACGACCGAGTTCGGAACTCGGTCCGGGTGCACGGCGTCGGAGTGCTGCCAGGGGATGATGTCGATCCAATGCGTCTGGTCCCGCTGCCAGACGCCGATATCGCCTCGGTCGCCGACTTCGAACACCAGGTATTCACCGGACTGATTGCGTCCGTCACGCTCGGCGGCCGAGCCCTGGTCGCGCAGGATCACGCCGTAGCCACCACCGGATGGGCCACCAACCTTGTGGAACGTGGCGCTGACGACCACGTCCTGAACGCTGTGTCCGAGCGGGATAGCGGTCGCCACAAAACGTCCGGCGTCACGTGCCAACAGGTGGTAGCCGTCACTGCTGAACCAGGCAGTGCCCGTCGGATCGTTGGTCCAACCGGGGATCGGGCGCGTGAGCGGCACATCGAACAACGGACCTCGCACAGACGTGGCGGTCGGTGATGGCTGGGGCTGTGGCGTGGGTGGTTCGGGGTTATTCGCCGCGAGGTCCTGCACGGACAGGATCTGCGGCAAGGCAGGCGTCGGTTGGGTCACAGGCGCGTTCGCCGCTGGCAGCTCCAGACGTGGCAGGCCGAGGAACCCCAGCAGCACGCCGAG
This sequence comes from Chloroflexota bacterium, assembly GCA_019239775.1. Lineage (GTDB taxonomy): Bacteria > Chloroflexota > UBA6077 > UBA6077 > CF-72 > CF-72. The sequence goes on along the minus strand of JAFAZN010000243.1, from coordinate 7,704 downwards.
GGTGAGTCCAATCGCGAGTCGAGCGGCGATCACGCTGCGGTTGCTGGGTGGTGGCAGGTGGGGAAGGCGGCGGTGTCGGTCCAGCCGAGCGACCAGCACCAGTTCGCCGGACTCGGACGAGGTCACGCTCAGGTGGCGCGGCTCGTACCCGGCCGCGGCGAGCGCACGACTGACCACTGAGGCGGCGTCGGCGGCGCGCTGCATCCCCTGACCGTGCGCGGATGCGCTGTCCGCATCGACCGTCACGCGCGGCTCGACGTTGCCCGAGTCTGCCCCTGCCCCTGCCTCAATTCCCTGCATGCGACGACAAAACGAGCTACAGACTAGATCGGATCAATACGCGCGACAAGCCAAAAGTACCAATGGCTACGCCAATCAGGAAGATCGGCCATGGAAACGGCCCCCCACGCGCGTAATACGCAGCTTCGATGCCGTTCGGCAACACCGCGAGCGCGGTCCACATAAAGGCTACCAGGCAGATCATCACGGACGCGGCAATGGCCAGGACGGCCGACCGGGCGGGTCGCAACATGCCATCGCCGAGCTCACGCGCCACCGTCCCTGCGCCAGCCGCCACGACGATCGCCGCGACCAGCACCGGCGACAGGACCGGCCCCCACCAGGGCAGTGGGATCAGAAACAGCACGTCTGACGCTAGCAACGAGTCTGGCCAACCGGAGAACAGCCACAAAAACACGTAGTAGCCGATGTCCCACAAGCCCATGGCGACCGCGAATGCGCCAAGGCGAGCCAGCGGCGTGCGAGCAGCCAGATAGGCCACGCTGCCGAGCATCACCATCGTGGCTGCCTCGCGGCCGATCTCGATCCAGACGAAGTCCGGGACCGGCAGAAGAGCTGGATGCCGCGTTCCGACCGGGTCCACGCCGCCGTAGATGGTGCGCAGATACAGCACGGCCGCGGCCTCTACGTAGGCCATGGCAATTGCGTAAAACGCGACCGCGATCAGCTGCGGGGCCGCGGCACGCCACGCGAACCGGGCGGCTCTCCGTGGGACCGGGACCGGAAGCGCACGCGGTGCCGCCTCGCGCGCGACGAGGCTCACACGGGTGCGGCGGCGCTGGTCCACTCGTTGACGGAGGCGCCCCAGCGGTTGAGGAACGTCACCTCGCTGGCGGGTTTGCGCTGCGTCGAGCCGAAGTTGCCACGTGGATAGCCCATGGGGATGCAGAGGTGGAACTCCATCTCCTGGGGGATGCCAAGCAGCCCGTAGACGCGCTCGAGCACGGTCGGGTGCAGGGTGGTCGGCACCGAGCCGATGCCCAGTGCGCGCGCGGCCAGCATCAGGTTCTGGACTGACGGAATCACCGACGAAGCGCCGCCGCGAACGGAGGTCAGCGCGAGCACGATGCATGGCGCGTCTTTGATTTCGTCGGCCAGGCGCGCAGCCGCGGTCGAGCCTTTGTCTTCCGGCGGGATCTGTTCGCGGCTGGTCCATGGCCGCTTTTCGTCACGCCGCTTGGCCCACCAGGCCTCGCGATACAGGGCGCCGAACTGGCGAATCACTTCCGGTTCGTTGAGCACCAGGAATCGCGCCGGTTGGCGGTTGCCACCGCTAGGTGCCTTGACGGCAGCTTCGAGGATCAGGTGCAGGTCGTCCATCGGGATCGGGTCGGATCGGAAACGACGGATCGACCGTTGGGAGAACATGGCTTCGCCAACCGACATGCTGAGGCGGGCGTTGTCCGGCTGCATGCGCCGGAGCCTACACCGAATAATGTCCCACCCGCCCGCCCACTTTTTCCATGGGGGCGGAAGCCCTCCATTCAAGCAAGGGGTGGGTGGGCGGGACCGATTTCGCGTTGAGGTCTGGCCACGTTCTCGGCGCCCTGCCGGCGCGCCCAACGGACCAGCGCGAGAACGGCATTCGGCACGAGGATGCCGATGAGCAGGTACACCTGGCCAGCGCCGAGCAGCTGGGCGGCTCCAGCAGTCAAACCGGCCAGCACACCAAACCAGACCTGGTCCAGGTAGCGGTTGGGTGAGGTCGGCGGGTCGGTCAGCATGAAGAACGCCAGAAACAGCGCCGCCTGGAGGAATGGTTCGCGGAACATCTCGGTCACGGCGTGTGGGTTGTAGACCGAGCCGATTGTGAAAAAGCCAAAGTAGATGGCCAGGAAGCTCAGGACCAGGGGGAACTTATTCAGCCGGTCGGTGATGAACAACCCGGCGGCCGCGAGCACAATCATCCACACCCACGGCATGTCCCCGAACGCGCCCCACCAGCTCTCGCCGCTGCCGAACGCGATCGGCGCCCATACCAGGGCCAAGGCGGCCGGGTTGAAGATGTGCTCGCGTCCCGTACTCAGGATGCGCTTGCTGAGCACGGCGAAGGTGCTGGTCCAGGCCACCACGAGCCATGACTCCTCAACGGAGAGGATGCTGAACACGAAGAGCCCGGTCAGCAGGGCGCTCATGGGAAAACGCGGTTTCCGAGCAGGCAGAGACATCCACAGCCCGTCGATGAGGCACGCGGGAACGACGGCTGCCACCAGTTTGGGCCAGAGCGCGAGTCCACCCGAGGCGGGCACGGCGATGCCGAGCAGAAGCACGAACGCGATGAGCATCTGCACTTTCGGCGTTCGCAGCGAGCGCAGCATTAGAGGTTGACCTCGTACGTGGTGCCGTCCGGCGCAACCATCACGCCGCCGACGCCCTGGTGCTCCAGGAATTCGAGGCCCTGCTTTCGGCCGAGCACCATCGCCGCGGTGGACAGACCGTCCGCCGCCATCGCGGTTGGCGCGATCACGGTCACACTGGCCAGGTCGCTCACCGGTCGGTGGGTGCGGCCGTCGAGGATGTGACCTGTGTTCATGTCTTTGCCAGCGCGGCGTTCGTAGTCGCCAGATGTGCAGACCGCCGAGTCGGTGATGTCGAGCGTGCGCGCAAGCAGCCCATCGGCACGCGGATGCTGGATCCCAATTCGCCACGGCTCGCCGGCAAGGTTGTGACCGCGCACGACCAGGTCGCCGCCAGCCTCAACACAGACGTCCGGGTACGCCTGCAGCTCACGCGCTGCGAGATCGATCGCGAGTCCTTTGGCGACGGCGTTGAGGTCCAGGACCAATGGCCGTCGTAGCTCGATCGTGTGCGCTCGACGGTCGAGCTTCACGTCGCGGAAGCTGACGCCGGTCTCAGCCAGCGTGTGGATGACCTCGCCGGTTTTGTAGTTGGTGTCGAATCCAAGCTGCTCGATGCTGGCGCCGATCGTGGGATCGAATGCGCCGTTGGTCTGCTCCGCGAGGTCCATCGCGAAGGTCACGACCTCGAAAAGCAGCGTGCTGACGCGGGCTGGCCGACCAACCTCGTCCAACAGTCGCATGACTTCGCTGGTGCGATCGAAGCGCGTGCAGATGCGCTCGACGCTGTCGAACCAGGCCAGTGCGCGCTGAACGCTTGCCTCCAGGACCTCGCGCGGCTGGTCAGAAATGACCTGGATGTTGACGCCCGTGTCCATCGAGACGCTAGCGAAGGCGTGCGCGGTTTTCGGAGCGGCCACTGGCATACGCGTGGGTTAGCCGGCTCGTGCGGACGACAGTGCTTGCGTGACGGCGCCGCGAAACGCCTGCGAGCTGTACGTGGCGCGACTCACGATGTCGACCTGCGCGCTCTGGCGCTGGACGACCTCGGACGGCAGGTTGGCGATATCGCGCAATGGGTACTGAAGCGTGCTTCGGGTGATGGTCACGTTGGCGATCTGCCCGCCCTGGATCTGCACGCTCACCCAGACGTCGCCGCGCCGACTCGTGCCTTGGCCGCTGTAGGTGCCATCTTTGAACTGGCCTTGTGTCTGGGCTGCCGGTGGACTGGCGGTTTGGGGCGTTGGGACAGCCCGCGGCGCGCCCGGCACCTGGCGTTGGCTGGGAGCCTGCGGAACGGGCGCGACCGTTGGCGGCGGGGGCAGTGTTGGCGCCGCGGCCGCGACCGGAGCGGACTGACTGACAGTGAGTGTTGGGACCGCCGCGGCTTCGATGCTGGCGTCCGCCGCCTGGGTGCGCAGGTAGCCGGCCATGTAGATGGCAGCTACCGCCGAAGCGCTCAGCGCAACCAGACCTCGATGCATTCGATGACTGGGCATAGGCGATGTTTGGCTAAAGGCTAACCGCGCAGGATTTGGGCCAGTTTTATACCGAGTTAAAGAAGTATCAAATTGTGGGGCTCGCTCCCCACTCCAGTTCGACGGCCGCCTCGGGCTCGATCGTAATGACGTGCGTCCCTGTGCGAAATGCGTTTGGCGGACACGTCATCGGCTCGATCGCCAGGCCCTGGCGCCTGCGCTCGGGCGCAATGGTGTCGCCCGTGAAGACCTGCACGTACGTGTATGGGTTTTTCATCCAGACGTCGACGTGCCTTTCACCGTCCTGGGCAGACAGACTCACGTGCACGAGCCCGTCGCGGTCAGCCGCGAGGTCGGTGAAGCAGTCGTCCAGGACGGTTGCGCCGATCGCGCGTGGGGTCTGGAAGTCGAACTCGGTGCCCGCCACCGGGAGGCTGCGACCGGTAGGCAGGCGGCGTTCGGCGTCAAACTCCAGCCGCGCTTGGGCGGAAACGTGCAGTACGGCTGTGTCGACCGTGGGCGTGCCAACGGTGAAGTACGGATGTTGCCCGGCTCCGAACGGCAGCGGCTCGGCGCCAAGATTGCGAGCGCGGGTATGGACCGTCAACCCCTCGTCGCTCAGTGAGTACGTGAGAGTCAGCCCGAGAGTGAACGGGTAGCCCGGGCGCGGGTGAACGATCAATTCGAGCTCAACTCGCGAATCAGTATGCGAAGCGAGGCGCCAGTTGAGCCAGCGCGTCAGGCCGTGGCTTGCGTTGTTGCGGCCGACCTCGTCGATCGGCACCTGAAGCGAACGCCCACCGAACTGGTATTGGCCGTCGGCGAGTCGGTTCGGCCAGGGCAGCAGCGGCTGGCCCCTGCCGCCATCGGGCATTCGGTCGCTGGGAAAGCCGTCGAGGACGGGGCGATCGTCGACGGCGTACTCGCGCAGCGCCGCACCAACTTCGACCACCACGGCGTGTTGGGCGCCATGGCGTATTTCCCACTGTGTCCCTGTTGGCAGCTCGCGGCTCAACGCTGGCGCCAGACCTCCGGGTTGACCCAGGACGGCAGCGGCTCGTGTTTGAGGCCGGCCAGGAGGTTTTGCGCGGCGATGCTGGCCATCTTGCCGCGCGTGGCGACCGAGCCCGAGGCGATGTGCGGCACGATCAAGCAATTGGGCAGCGTCAGCAGCTTGTGATCGACTGGCAGCGGTTCTGGCTCAGTGACGTCGAGGCCTGCGGCGGCGATCACGCCGTTCTTGAGCGCGTCATACAGGTCGTCTGGATCGACGACCGGGCCGCGCGACGCATTCACCAGCATGGCTGTGGGCTTCATCTTGGCGAAGCTGGCTTTGTTCATCATGTGGTGCGTCTCTGGCGTGAGGTTGACGTGCACCGTGATGAAGTCACTTTGCGACAGCACCTCGTCGAGGCTAGCCCGACGCGCGCCGAGGCGCGCCTCCTCTTCGGGCGAGGCGGGATGGGTGTTGTGGTACAGGATGTTCATGTCGAAGCCGCGGGCGCGTTTGGCGACCTCGCGGCCGATGCGTCCAAAGCCGATGATGCCCAGGGTGGCATGGTGGATATCGGGGCTTAGCAGGAGCATCGGGGTCCAGTTGAGCCACTTGCCCTGGCGCACGTAGTCGTAGGCTTCTGGCAGCCGACGAGCCACCGCCATCAGCAGGGCGAAGGCCGCATCGGCGGTCGTCTCGGTCAGGACGCCCGCGGTGTTGCCGACCGCGACGCCGCGCCTGGTGCAGGCGGCCACGTCGATGTTGTCGAAGCCGACCGCATAGTTGCTCACGACTCTGAGCTGAGGTCCGGCGCGGTCGAGCAATTCGTCGTCGACGCGATCGGTGACCATGGTGAGGACGCCATCGGCGCCCGCGACGCGTCGCAAAAGCTCGTCGCGCGGTGGCGGCCCGTCATCCTCCCAAATCTCAGCCCGGGTCTGGGCGCCAATCGGTGTCAGGCCGTCGTCAGGGATGATGCGGCAGACAAAGACACGCGGCCGGGTGTCGGCTGTCATGAGGTGAGGGTACGCTGCTCACTCTCGATCATGGACCTGGTGATTCGCGGCGGCCGCACCTGTCTGAATGTTGACTCCGTCCACGGAGAGAGCCGCCGTCAAAGTAATCGAGCGTCACGCGGTACTCGGCGTTGACCGCGATGGACCTCGTGATTCGCGGCGGGCAGCTGGTCGACGGCTCAATTGCGGACATCGGCATCGCCGGCGAGACGATCGTCCAGATCGGCGGTGAGCTGTCAGCGCCGAATGAGATCGATGCGCACGGCAAGCTGCTACTGCCGGGCGGCGTGGATGCGCACGTGCACCTGTCGAGCCCGCCCATCGAGCGAAGTGGGCCAGCCTGGGTGGATGACTTCACCTCGGGCAGCGCCGCCGCGCTAGCGGGCGGCATCACGACCGTCGGCAACATGACCTTCGGCGCACCTGGCGAATCACTGCTGCAGGCGCTGGAACGCGAAACTGCCGTCGCACGGCGTGCCTCAATCGCCGACGTCTTTTTGCACCCGGTGCTGGCCTCGCCTGATGCGGACAACCTCGCGGAAATCGCGCGATTGGGCAGCGAAGGTTGCAGCAGCATGAAGGTGTTTCTCACCAACCCGCACTTCAACCGCGACCTGGACGGTCATATCGAGGCGATTCGTCGCGCTGGCGAGGCCGGCGTGGTCAGCATGCTGCACTGTGAAGACGCCGCTACCATCGCGTTCGCCACCCGCCAGCTCGTGTCCCAGGGCAAAACGTCCTTGCGCTACTTCGGCGAGAGTCGGCCGGTCATTGCCGAAGTCGTCGCGACGCAGCGAGCCTTAGCCATCGCAGAGCTCACGGGAGCGCCGGTGTACATCGTTCATCTCTCGAGCGCCCGCGCACTGGCGCTCTGCGCCGTCGCGCGAGCCCGCGGGCTACACGTCTACGTGGAGACTCGCCCGCTCTATCTGTATCTGACCTCCGAACGGCTCCAGACGCCAGAGGCTGGCAAGTTCGTCGGTCAGCCTCCGCTGCGCGAGCACAGCGACGTGGACGCGCTGTGGACGGGCCTGCGCAGCGGCATCATCGACACGGTCTGTACCGATCACGCGCCGTGGTCACTGCAGGCGAAGCTCGACCCGGCCCACGACATCGAGCACCTGCGGCCGGGCGTTGAGAACCTCCAGCTGTTGCTGCCGATGCTGTACTCCGAGGGCGTCCGCACTGGGCGCATTTCGCTTTCACGCCTGGTCGAACTCAGCAGTAGCAACGCAGCAAAGCTCTTCGGACTGTATCCACGCAAGGGCGCAATCGCCGTTGGCAGCGACGCCGACCTGGTGATCTTCGATCCCGATCTGGAGCGCACCGTCACCGCCGCCATGTTGAAGTCCAACGTCGACTACAGCGTGTACGAAGGCTGGCGCGTCACCGGCTGGCCGACCGTGACGATCCGCAGAGGCGAAATTGTGTTTCGCGACGACCTCGTAATTGGCCAAGCTGGCTCAGGCCAGGTGCTGTCCTGTGGCCGCGGCGGCGTGCTCTAGATGCCTTCGCCTCTGCGACAGAGTTCTAGCAATCAAAGGACTCTTGCTGGCTTCGTTGCCACTGGCGAACGTCGTGCACATCGTCTTCGACCCAGATTCGTCGCCACAACTCGC
>JAFAZN010000107.1 GCA_019239775.1 Chloroflexota bacterium | reverse complement strand
TGGCCGTGACGCTCGGCGTGACGCTTCGCGATTACGCTTAGACGCGGATGAACAAAAGCGCGGGCGGCGGCGCAAGCAGGCGGCGGTAGGAAGGCGACACCCGGTGACCAGTGGGGCGCAAACGGCGGACGCATCCGCAGCAGCGCGCTGCATCCGCGCGGCGCGCGTGATCACCTGCAATGGCAGCCCCGGCGCCGTGCTGGAGGACGGCGTGGTGGTGGTACGCGGCTCGCGCATCGAACGCGTCGCGCGTGCGGCTGAGGTAGCAGACCAGCTCGCCACGCTGGACGTCGAGCATTTCCCGACCGGCACGCTGCTGCCGGGCATGGTCGATGCGCACGCGCACCTGACGCTGGCGGGCGACCGTCGCACTTACGAGCAGATGATCCTGGATCCCGACGAGATGATGGCGCTCGTGTCGGTGTCCAACTTGCAGCGGCACCTGGCGTGCGGCGTGACCACGCTACGCGACAACGGCGGCCGCAACCGAGTGACGTTCATCGTCCGTGAGGCGATTCGGCGCGGCTACTTCATCGGCCCACGCCTGCTTTTGAGCGGTCGACCGGTCACCCACAGTTACGGTCACTTCTACTGGTGCAACGGTGTCGCCGATGGCGCAGATCAGATTCGCGCGGCGGTGCGCCAGCTGGTTGCCGAGGGCGCCGACCACATCAAGATCATGGCCTCCGGCGGCGCGACGGCCGGCAACATCCCATACTACCCGTCGTACACCGCCGCGGAATTACGTGTTGCGGTGGAGGCGGCGCACGCGCTGGGTCGGCCGACGACCGCGCACTGTCGCGCGAGGCAGTCGATGGTCAATGCGGTGGAAGCTGGACTGGATTGCATCGAGCACGGCGAGTTTCTCGTGCCAGGTGAGGTCGTCGAATATGGCGGAGGCGTCGCCTCCAGCGGCACAATGGAGTACGAACCAGGCGTAACGGAGCAGCTGCTCAAGACCGGGACCTTCGTCAGCTACACCATGCAGGCGGGCGGCTACGACACACTTGTGCAGCTACGGCACAAGCGCACCCAAGCCGGGTTGACTCTCGTGGAGCAGGCGCAATGTGACAGCCTGGAGGCGTATTACGAGATGAAGCTCGGCATCTTTGGTCACTTACTGCGCGACGGAATGCTGCCGCGGCTGGTCATCAGCAGCGATGCTGGTCCGTTCGACTGCGCTTTCGGTCGGATGCATTATGGGCTCGAGCTGGCTGTGGAGGGCGGCATGACGCCGCTGCAGGCTATCGAGGCCACTACGCGAGTGGCGGCTGCCGCGTGTCGCGTCGACGATCGCGTTGGCACGCTCGAGGCGGGCAAAGAAGCCGATCTGCTGGTGGTGGATGGCGATCCGTTGCAGGACATCACGCGCATGGCGCACGTGAGCGCCGTCTACACTGCCGGCCGCAACATCGGATCGCTGCAGCATGACACGCTGCTGCCGGGCGTCGTCGGCGATCGTGGGCCGCTCTGAGTCCATGGTACCTACCCCACTGGTCGTCGGATTGGGTGAAGAGCTGTTCTCGGTCGAACGGCCGTGGGGCGAGTTGCCACCTGACCTCCACCTCGGCGATGTCTCCGACGTGGCTGTTGATTCCCACGACCGCGTGTATGTCTTCCAGCGGACGAATCCACCAGTTGTCATCTTCAACAACGACGGCTCGTTCTGCGGGGCCTGGGGCACCGGCCAGTTAGCCGATGCTCACGGCATCTTCATCTCGCCCGATGATCGGGTGTTGCTGTGCGATCGTGACGCGCACCAGGTGCTGTGCCTCGACCTGGACGGCAGGCTCTTGCTAACGCTCGGCGAGCGACATCGCCCCCACTTCCAGGCACCCTTCAATCACCCGGCCGACGCCGCCACAACCGCGAACGGCGACATTGTAGTTGCCGACGGCTACGCCAACTCCACCGTTCACCGCTTTTCTGCTGATGGTGCCTGGCAGCAGACATGGGGTGTGCCCGGTCATGCTCCGGGCACGTTCACCACGCCGCACGCGGTCCGCGTACACCCGGATGGCCGCGTTTTCGTTGCCGATCGCGAGAACGATCGCGTCCAGATCTTTTCGCCGACCGGAGAGTATCTGACGGAGTGGCGTGACTTCTATCACCCGATGGACCTGTTTATCGATGCGCGCGGACGTGTGTACGTCACCGACCAGATACCCAGGCTAAGCTTGCTGGATGCCATGGGCACATTGAGTGGCCGGTGTCGGCCGGTGCTGTATCAACCGCACGGCATCTTCGGCGACTCTCAGGGCAACCTTTATATTGCTGAGCCGTCGCCGATGGATCGCATTACGAAGCTGAGCCGGCTGAGTGCACCTGGATAGCCCGAGAGTCCCCCCAGCGGTGTTCCTCCGAATGGAGTGGTTTGGATACGGGATGATTCTTCCAAGGGTTAATCCGATGAGGTGGTTCTCCCCAGAGTGTGGTTCCGCACGTGGAGTGATCCCTCGGCGGAGCGATCCCCTTCCGGATGATTCCCGTGGAATGATCTCCCTCGGCGAATATCAAACGGCTCTATGGGGTGACCGCTGGCGTGAAGCGGCGCAAGTGCTCCAATGTCTCGGCCACTGAGATGACATCCGCGTATCGCGCATCGATGTCGAACAGGTTCGCCGCGTGCGCCTCGGGGTTGCGGTCACCCACCGCTTCGCGCGGCACCAGCACATGGTAGTTGTAGTTGAACGCGCTTTCACACGTCCCGCGGATGCAGCCGCTGGTGCTGCAGCCCGTGACGATTACCGTGTCCACTCGCTCCGAAATGAGCATGTCCAGCAAGTGCGTGCCGAAAAACGCCGAGGCACGCGGCTTTTCAATGAGTGGTTCGTGTGGCAGCCGCCCCAGCTCGGGAACCAGAGAAACTCGGTCCGACCCTCGCTTCATCTCCTCCAGGTGCCCGAGCTTGCGCGCAACCACACTCCCGATTTCAAGTGGCGAGTCGTACGCCATGGTGGTAAAAAAGATCGGCAATCGGACATCGCGGGCAACGCTGAGAATCGCCTGGATACTCCGCAACACACCGCTCAGGTCCGAGCCAAGCCGTTCAGTCGGATCGACCCATGCGCGGGCCATGTCGATGACCAGTAGCGCTGGCCGTTCGCCCCAGCCCACGCGGCCGGCGAACCCGGCGCGGGCATATTGTTCCTGGCGTTTCGATTCCACTGAATACACGAGCGCGATTGTGGGCGCCTCCGGCTGCGCCGTCATGTGGCAGCCGCGCTAAAAATACTTGCCCGGGCTAGGGCAGTCATTACGAAGTAGTGAGTTGCGTTTTGGACATTCCGCACAAGTACACGCGACCAAACGGTGATTGACAATCCCGCTCGGATGCACCTGCTCATCAAAAACGGTACGCTGGTCACCGCCGCGGACACATTCATTGCGGATGTCGAAGTCGAAGGCGAGCACATCGTACGCGTCGGTCAGGACCTCCAGACCCCTGACGATACTCGCGTGATCGACGCGACCGGTAAGTATGTTTTCCCAGGCGGCGTCGATCCGCACACGCACCTCGATACACCTTCACAGGGCACGACCACGGCCGACGATTATTTGACCGGAACCATCGCCGCCGCGTGCGGTGGAACCACCTCTATCGTCAACTTTTGCTTCCAGCAAAAGGGCAAAGGCCTGAACGAGGTGCTGGATCATTTTGCGGCGCGGGCTGTCGACAAAGCAGCGATTGACTACGGTTTCCATGCCATGATCAGCGATCTGACGGAATCCGTCTTTGACGAGATCAGCGGACTTCCGTCGCGCGGGGTGACCAGCATCAAGCTGTTCATGGCGTACCGTGGCGCGAACATGGTGGACGATCGGACCATCGTTCGCACGCTCGAGGCTTCGGTCGACAACGGTATCCTGGTGATGGTCCACGCGGAGAACGGCGACGCGGCGGATCTGCTGCAGCAGCAGCATCTGCGCGCTGGCAAGATCGCGCCCAAGTACCACGCCACCAGCCGTCCGCCGCGCGTAGAAGCGGAGGCAACCGCGCGTGCCGCGGCGCTGGCGGAGGTGGTCAACGCCCCCGTCTACGTCGTCCACGTCAGCTGCATGGAGGCGGTCGAAGAGATCCAGCGAGCTCGCGGGCGCGGTGTCAACATTATGGGCGAGACCTGCACACATTACCTCTATTTCGACGAGCGCGACCTCGATCGCGCCGGCTTCGAGGGCGCCAAATACGTGTACACTCCGCCACCCCGGAACAAGCATCAACCGGCCTACATGTGGCGCGCCATTTCAAACGGCAGTCTGCGCGTGGTTGCGTCCGACCACTGCCCGTTCAATTTCGAGGGACAGAAGACGCTGGGCGCCGAAGACTTCACGCTCATTCCGAATGGAGCACCCGGTATTGAGGAACGTCTGATGTTCACGTACCAGGGCGTCAACGATGGCCGACTGACGCTGAATCGTTTCGTCGACCTGGTATCCACGACTCCGGCCAAGATTTTCGGTTTGTATCCCCGAAAGGGCAGCATTGCGATTGGCAGCGACGCCGACCTGGTGATCTGGAATCCAACGGCCGAGTTGACGGTCACGAAACCGGCGCTGCACCAGAATGTGGACTATACGTTGTACGAGGGCAAACAAATCGTTGGTTTGCCTGAGACGGTCACGCTACGCGGCCAGGTGATTGTGGAGAATCGGCAGTACGTTGGCACGCCAGGCAGCGGCCGGTTTCTCGCGCGCAACTCGTATGTCGGTTGACCTGCTGATCCTCGGTGGCATGGTCATTGACGGCACTGGCAGTCCAGGCTTCTATGCAGCCGTCGCGGTGGAGGGCGAGACGCTGCGCATTCTGCGTGGCGACGTTTCGCATGTCGAAGCCACGCGACGCATCGATGCGACCGGACACGTCGTTTGTCCCGGCTTTATTGACTTCCACGCGCATTCGGGATTGATGATCCTGGCGGAGCCGCGGCATGAACCGAAAGTGCGCCAGGGCGTGACCACGGAAGTCATCGGCATCGATGGTTGCTCGTATGCGCCCTTCCACGATCCGGAGGACTTGCAGCGGTTTATCGACCTGAACTCCGGGCTTGATGGCCGGCCGGATCTCGCGCACAAAAAGTGGTCGACGGTGCCGCAGTACCTGGCGCTCTTCGACCAGCAGGTCGCGGTCAATATCTGCTACATCCTGGGCAACTCGCCGGTGCGGGTTGCGGCCGTTGGTTGGGACGATCGGCCTGCCACGCCGGACGAGATCGCCAACATGCGATCGATCGTGCGTGAATCCATGGAGGAAGGCGCGTGGGGCCTCTCGACCGGACTGGACTACCCCCCGGGTGGATACGCCGACACGGCCGAATTGATTGAACTGTCAACCGAAGCCGCCCGCCTGGGCGGGATCTATCACACCCACGTCCGCTACGGACTGGGCGACAAGTATCTTGATCCATTTCGCGAAGCGCTGGAGATTGGTCGCAAAAGCGGAGTCCCGCCCCACATTACGCATTTTTATCAATCGGCCATCACGGGTCGTGGCGGCGCGAACGCTTTGCTGGCGCTGGTCGAGGACGCCCGCGACAAGGAACACCTGGATGTCACGTTCGATAGCTATCCCTACGTCTACGGCAGCACGCGACTCTCAATCGTGCTGCCCGGCTGGACCCAGGACGGCGGACCCGACACGTTGCGTCGCGCACTCCGCTCGCCAGATGCTCGGACGCGGATGCGCAACGAGGTGGCGCCTCGCGGCGTGTCCTGGCACGAGATGTGGCTGACGTATTTCCGCACACCGCAGAACCATCGCTTTGAAGGTCACACGGTGGCGGAGGTAGCGGAGTTGACCGGTAAAGACCCGGTGGATGCCATTTGCGATCTGTTGATCGAAGAGGACCTGCAAGTATCATTTGTGTCCGCCGGATTGAATGCGCTTACATTGTCCAAGTTCGTCTCGCATCCCATGTCGATGGTCGGCAGCGATGCGCTGTTGATTGGCAATTTTCCCAGTCCACGGACGTACGGCTGCTTTCCCGTGATCCTCTCGGAGTATGTGCGCGGCGAGCACAGCATGGCGCTGCCGCAAGCTATCCGCAAAATGACGTCCTTTCCCGCCCAACGACTGGGATTACCCGATCGCGGCCTCCTGCGCGACGGAATGAAGGCAGACGTGGTGGTGTTCGACCCCGACGGCATTCGCACGCCGGCGACGCGCCATCAACCAAAGCAGTTCCCGATTGGCCTGCCGTATGTCCTCGTGAATGGTCAGCTCGTCGTCGACCGGTGCGAACACACCGGCATCCTCGCGGGACGGGCGCTGCGCAGAGGCCGATCGCACACCTGACCGCGCTTGTGCAGAGTGCACGCATGGCGCGCACCGGATTTGGCATGCGTGTGGGTACCAAAGCGCGGGCGAGAAACCTAGTCTGATCGCAGGCTCGGGGGAAGTGGCAGAAAGGGCAGATGGCAACTTGAACTTCCTTTCACGCAAGTCATTCACCGCCGCCCGATGGGTCGGAATGGGTGTGGCCGGTACCTTGATCGTGACGGCGTGCAGCTCTCCTGCTCCGGCGACCACTTCGGCTGCAGCCGGCGCGACCACACCCGCGGCCACGCAGGCACCCGTGAGTACCGTCATTCCCGCCGTCGCCGCCGCGACCGCGCTGGCTTCATCCGCGACCGCAACTCCGGTGGTCGCCGTCGCCGCACCGAAACCAACGATTGCGCCGACCGCCGCGCCAGCGCCGGCCGCGCCGACGACTACCGCCAACAGTGCGACGTACGCGCCGTCCACACCCGAACCGGGTACGGACATTCCGCAGGTCAGCGTGCAGTTCGGCATGCGTCCCTACGCTGACAACACGTACTTTATCGTCGGTATTCAGAACGGCTATTTCAAAGACGTCGGGATCAGTATTCAGCCAGAACCCAACGGTCTGAAGACCACTGAGGAGCAGTGGGTATCACTCCTGTTGAACCGGCAGGTCGACGTCAACAGCGCAACTTGTAGCGCGCTACTGCCTTCGTACCGTACTACCGATCAACTCAAATGCATCGGTCTGGCGGTAACGTTCTACGGCCAGGCGATGCTGGCCAATCCAAAACTCCATCTGAAGACGCTCGCACAGATCATGGACGAGGGCGCGCCGTCATTCAATGACGGGTTGAAACAAGCTTTGCAGCAACTGGACGGCAAACAGATCTACGTGCCCAGTGATGTGCCTGCCAAGTACTTCGCGGAGGAACCATTCAATCTCACCGGACTGCCGTTGCCGAGTTACACCACCATGGACGACGCGCAGATGTTGCTCTTAGCTAAGAGCGATCGACTGGATGTGATGTTCCCCGATGGCGCACCGATTGCCGAGACGATGCTCGAGGCGGGCTGGACTCCGGTATATGACACGGGCCAGTTGCTGAAGTACGGTCCGGGCGGGGTCGACTCCCCGTTGGAACCGCTTGTTTCGAACAACGGCTGGGCGGCCACGGCGGATTACATCAACGGGCATCAGACCACACTTTTGCGCTTCGCGTCGGTCGTGTTCCGTATCTTCGCGACGCTGAATTCCGATTCTTCCAAGTACGGTTCCTACGCCCCATATCTGAACAGCGTGGCTGGCACCACGCTGGACGGAGCCGGGGTCCAGCGAACGGTTGAAAATCTTGATCCATTCGTGCCGTTCGAGCAGCAGACCAAATACTTCGTGGACAAGAGCAGTGCCGAGTACTACCAGAACTCGTTCACCGCATTAATCAACTCACTTGCAAAGGATGGCACGATTGGTAGCGGGATTACCGCAGACCAGGTGATTTGGGCAGCGCCGATGTATCAGGACCTGGTTCAGTACAAGACCAAAACCGACGCGCTGTTCGACCAGGCGCAAGGCAAGCAATTGAGCGATGACAAGCAAGCGCTGCTCGACAAAGCGCACCAGTACTACGACTGGTACGACTTCCTGGATTCATTCCGATGCGCACAGGCCGCTTTGACTTGAGCGGGCGTTCTCTGCGACTGCCCTTCGACCCGCTCGGAGGGCTAGGACTGGTTGGTCTTTTCGGGGTCTGGTATGCGATCACGTGGTTTCACTGGCTGCCGGTCGTGTACCTGCCGGCGCCGGACGTTGTCGCCAGAACCATATGGGACAATCTGTTCGCGTCGCGATATCTGGAGAACTTTCATCTGGGTCGGGGCGGTCTGCTGGCCGCCCTGAGCTACACGGTCCAGAATGTGGCCCTGGCGCTGCTCTTGGCATGCACGCTGGGCATCTCCCTCGGACTCGCAAGCACGCGGGTACGTTCGGCGCGCGCCGTGTTGGACCCGATTGTCCTGACGCTGGGCACCATTCCGATCCTGGTGACGGCACCGTTTTTCTTGATCTGGTTCGGCACCGACCGCAGCGGTCAGATTGCGCTGCTGGTGGTCTACGAGAGCACGCTCATCTACATGTTCGCGCAGCGGGCTGTGGCTAACCTGGACCCGGTATACGAGGCAGCGGCCAGGACAATGGGCGCTACTCCGCGGCACATCCTGTTGGACGTACATCTGAAAGGAACACTGCCCGAAGTGTTCGGCGGCATTCGCATTGCGCTCGCCGGGGCGTGGGGCCTGGAGGCGGTCTCCGAATTGCTGGGCGCTCCGAACGGCATGGGTAAGGTGATTTCGGCGCTGGCCTCGTCAACCGACGTGCCGACGATTATGGCGACCGTCCTGGTTCTCGCAGCCGTCGCGGTGGCCGTCGACATCCTCGTTGCCGGGCTGATCGGCTACTTCACGCGCTGGCGACCGGAGGTGGCACATGGCTGAGGTGCTGACGTCGCCAACGGCCGGCACCAGCTTGCAGATGCGAAATGTCACCCGCAGCTTTCGACGCTCCAAAGGTGACGTCGTCCATGCCGTGGACGACTTCTCGTTGAGCATCGTCGATCAGGAGTTCGTCTGCCTGGTCGGACCCTCCGGCTGCGGCAAATCGACGTTGCTCCAGATGCTGGCCGGTTTGCAACCGGTCAATTCCGGCTCAATCGTGTTGAACGGCGTACCGATCGACGGACCTTCGCCAGAACGTGGGCTTGTGTTTCAACGTGACAGCGTGTTCCCGTGGATGCGGGTGATCGACAATGCCGCGTACGGACTGGCCGCGCGCAAGATTGACAAGGCGTCGCGCATGAAGATTGCGCGTGAATACCTGCAGCTCGTCGGACTGAGTCACGTGGAGCACTCGTGGCCGCGCGAATTATCTGGCGGCATGCTCAAGCGCGTCGCCGTCGCAACGGTCTTTGCCAATTCACCCAAGGTGTTGTTGCTGGATGAGCCGTTCGGCGCGCTGGACTACGTCACGCGGCTGCAGCTCCAGGGCGTGCTGCTGAACCTCTGGAGCAAGACACGCCCGATCGTGGTGTTCGTCACGCATGACGTCGACGAGTCGCTGTTGTTGGCCGACCGCATCGTGGTCATGAAGAGCGGGCGACTGGTCGATGATCGGCGGGTGAGTCTGGCTCGTCCGCGCACGGTCGAGAGCCTAGCGATGCCGGAGGCTGTGGCCCACAAGGAGGCGCTGCTAGCACACCTCGGCTTACAGGAACTGCTGGACGAACGGGAGGTGAGGGCGTGAGACGGAGTACGGCGCGCTGGACGAGCCTGGGCGTATTGCTCGGACTGGCGGTCGCGTGGCAAATCGCGTCAATGCTGATTACCGCCGAATCAGTGCCCGGTGAACCGATGGTTCCCGGGTGGCAGGTGCTGGCGACCAGCACATTACTGTCGCTATCCGACAACTGGCTGGGCGGCTTGGGCGTGCGAGGTATCGCCGAGGGCGGTGCCCGCTCTTATGCTGGTGCGCTGCTGGCGATTCTGAGCAATTCCTGGGACACCAGTTTGCGGCTGTACTCTGGCTTGCTGCTTGGCGCGTGCGTTGGCGTGCTGGCCGGACTCGGCGTGTCCTGGTCATCCTGGTCCCGCCGAGTGGTGGCGCTGCCCGGTCAGATCATGCGGACCTTTCCTTTGCTGGCGTTGATTCCGCTGTTCCAGCTGTGGTTTGGACTGACTTTTCTAGGAATGATGCTCTTCGTCGCATACGGTGTCGGTGTCATCTTCTTTACGGGTACGGTCAACGCCGTGCGCAATGTACCTCCCGTTTATATTCAAAACGCCAGGACGCTTGGCGCCAGCCGGTTGCGCGTCTACCGCACCATCATTGTGCCGGCGATGTTCCCGGAGCTGCGCTCCAGTATGCTGCTGAGCATCGGCGTGGCCTGGACCGCGGTGGTGGGGGCGGAGTTTCTCGGTGCGCAGACGGGGCTGGGACAGATCATCGTGTATGCCAAGTACTTCGGCTACGTGGACCGCATGTTCCTTGTCGGACTGATCCTGCTGGTATACGCGGCTCTGACGTTCGCACTGGTCGAGCGATTGTCGCGCCCGCTGACCGTCTGGATGCCAAACGGGCACGGCGAGGACAACATCGTCGAGGTCGGCGCGGACAATCAGTTGAGAGTTCGAGACGCGGCGCCGCGCAGAGTGGCAGGCGTGCTGGCTGCCGGTCCCGAGTAGCCTGGTATCGTCGCCCTGCATGCGGTTGACACCACGCGAGCAGGAGAAGCTCCTGATTTTCATGGCTGCTGAACTGGCCCGGCGCCGAGCGACACGTGGATTGAAGCTGAACTATCCCGAAGCCGTGGCGGTCATCAGCGCCGAGCTGATGGAGGGCGCACGCGACGGGAGGTCAGTAGCGGACCTGATGAGCTTCGGTAAACACATTCTGAGTCGCGACGAGGTGATGGAGGGTGTGCCCGAGATGATTCGAGAGGTCCAGATCGAGGCGACCTTTCCGGATGGAACCAAGCTGGTGACCGTGCACGAGCCGATCCCGTGACGCCGGGCGAAATTCTGCCCGCAGCCGGCGCCATCACGCTGAATGCAGGACGGCCGGTCGTCGACCTGGAAGTGGAGAATCGTGCGGACCGCCCCATTCAGGTGGGCTCACACTTCCACTTCTACGAAGTCAACGCCGGCCTGGCATTCGATCGTCAGGCGGCGTACGGCCGACGCCTGGATATCGCTTCGGGCACCGCGGTGCGCTTCGAACCGGGTGAACGACGGATTGTTGCACTGATTCCGTTCGGTGGCCGGCGCGTGGTGTTCGGCTTCGATGGTCGCGTGAACGGTCGGCTGGCGGACTGAAGTGCCGCGGGAGATCGAGCGTTCGAGGTACGCCGCGCTGTACGGTCCGACAACCGGCGACCGGGTGCGCCTGGCGGACACGGACCTCATCGTCCAGGTTGAGGAAGATCGAACGCTGTACGGCGAGGAGGTGAAGTTCGGTGGCGGGAAGACCATCCGTGATGGCATGGCTCAGTCGGCCACCGCGACCGATGTACCGGACCTGGTGATCACCAACTGCTTGATCGTGGACTACTGGGGTATCGTAAAGGCCGACGTCGGCGTGAAAAACGGCCTGATTCACGGCATCGGGAAGGCCGGCAATCCAGACATCATGGACGGCGTGGATCCGCAACTGGTCATCGGGGCTGGTACGGACGTGATTGCCGGCGAGGGGAGAATTCTGACCGCCGGCGGCATCGACGCACACGTCCATTTCATCGCACCTCAGCAGATCCCGCATGCCGTCAGCTCGGGCATCACGACCATGCTGGGCGGCGGCACCGGGCCGAGCACCGGCACCAACGCCACCACGTGCACGCCTGGTCCCTGGAATACGGCGCGCATGCTCCAGGCTGCTGACGCCTACCCCGTCAATCTCGGTTTTCTGGGCAAGGGCAACTCCAGCGGCCTCGACGGCTTGCGCGAGCAGGTCTACGCAGGAGCAATCGGTCTGAAGCTCCACGAAGACTGGGGCAGCACGCCGGCGGCCATCGACGCGTGCCTGCGTGTGGCGGACGAACTGGATGTACAGGTCGCGATCCACACCGACACGATCAACGAGAGCGGCTTCGTCGAAGACACCATCCGGGCGATCGACGGACGGACGATCCACACTTACCACACCGAAGGCGCCGGTGGTGGACACGCGCCCGACATCATCAAAGTGGCGGGATTGCCGAACGTGCTCCCGTCGTCCACCAATCCGACGCGGCCGCTGACGGTTAATACCATCCAGGAGCACCTGGACATGCTGATGGTGTGTCACCACCTGAGCCCCGAGATTCCGGAGGACCTTGCCTTCGCGGAGTCACGTATTCGTCCCGAGACGATCGCCGCGGAGGACGTGCTGCACGACCTGGGGGCGCTCAGCATGATCTCCTCCGACTCGCAGGCGATGGGCCGGGTGGGCGAGGTGATCATGCGGACCTGGCAGACGGCCCACAAGATGAAGCTCGAGCGCGGCCCTCTCAGTGAGCAGGGCGATCCGGCAAGCCACGACAACGGCCGTGTCAAGCGGTACATCGCCAAGTACACCATCAATCCGGCGATCGCGCACGGCGTGGCCCACCTGGTCGGCTCGGTCGAGATTGGTAAGCTGGCGGACCTGGTGCTCTGGGACCCGGCGTTTTTCGGCGTGAAGCCCGAACTGGTGTTGAAAAGCGGCTTCATCGCTTACGCGGCTATGGGCGACCCGAATGCGTCGATTCCCACCCCGGAACCGGTCCTTTACCGGCCGATGTTCGGGGCGGCGACGCCGCGCAGCACGGGTGTTACGTTTGTCTCGCAGGCCGCGCTCGAAGCCGAAGTACCACGCCAGCTTGGGCTCCAGAAGCGCGTCGAAGCGGTGCGAGGGACGCGCGGCCTGCGCAAGCACGACATGGTGCGCAACTCGGCCACGCCCACCATCGAGGTCGATCCCGCCACGTACGCGGTGCATGCCGATGGTGTGCACTTGACCAGCGAGCCCGCGGCGGTCCTGCCGCTGGCGCAGCGATACTTTCTGTTCTGATGCAGTGGCTCGACGTTTTGCACGTGCTCGACTCCGCGTTTCCGACCGGCGCCTACGCGCATGCTGCCGGTCTGGAGTCGCTGCAGCCGCGTGATCTGCAAACAGCCCTCGAGCTTCGCCTGGAGGAGAGTATTGCCAGGTTGGACCTGGTCTTCCTGTTGCACGCATACGGTGATGAGCTCATTGGGCTTGACGAATTGCTGCACGCCAGTCTGCTCGTGCGCGAGCCACGCGAGGCAAGTAGCGCCGTTGGCACGAGCTTGCTGCGGTCGGTCTGCGACGTCATCCCCGACGCGCGTTTGGCTGAGTTCCTTGCACGCGGTAAGCAGCATCACCTGGCGGTGACGTTCGGTGCAGTGGCTTGCGCGCTCGACCTGGAGCCAGAGTTGGCCGCACAGGCGTATGCCTTCAGTAGTGTCCGCGGGCTGGTCTCAGCAGCCCAGCGGCTCGGTTGGATTGGTCAGCGCCTGGCACAGCGTATGCTCCACGACTTAAAGCCTGCCTGCGTCGCAGCGGCCGCACAGGCCTCACGCGTGAGGCTCGAAGATGCGGGCGCGTTCGCGCCACTCTGGGATCTTGCTTCGATGCGCCACGAACACGCTGCCATACGGATGTTTGCCTCGTGAGCGCGCTCCGCATCGGCATCGGCGGACCGGTTGGTTCCGGGAAAACCGCGCTGGTGGACCGATTGTGCGTTCGATTGCGTGATGAGCTGGACCTCGGCGTGGTGACCAATGACATTTACACGCGCGAGGACGCCGAATTCCTTGTACGAGCTGGGTCGCTGGCTCCGGAGCGTATTCTCGCGGTGGAGACTGGTGGATGTCCGCACACTGCCATTCGGGACGACGTCTCGATGAACGTGGCGGCGATCGAGCGGCTGCAGCGCCAGTTCCCGCGGCTGGAGCTGGTGCTGGTGGAGAGTGGTGGAGACAATCTCACGGCGACCTTCAGTCCGGACCTGGTCGACCGCCAGATTTACGTGATTGACGTCGCGGGTGGCGACAAGGTGCCGCGCAAGGGAGGCCCCGGGGTAACGCAATCGGACCTGTTGCTGATCAACAAGACGGACCTGGCAGGCGCGGTCGGCGCCTCGCTGGAGGTCATGCAGCGCGAAGCGACACAGGTACGACAGGGTCGGCCGATCATTTTTACGAACTTGCGTGATGGCGACGGTTTGCCGGCGGTTGTGGACTGGGTGCGCCAGCAGATTGCCGCACGGGTATAGCCGTCTCCGGTTCGCGCAACGTGGTGAGCACACCGCGGTGCTCGCCAGCCGAGGCGAACTCCCGCTGATTCTGCAGCGGCCGGTTCGCGGCCCGCACGGACAGGCAGTCCTGGCGCTGCTAACACCGGCTGGCGCGCTCTTCGACGGAGACGTGGTGGAACTCGAAGTCGAATGTGAGGCCGGCAGCGATGTCACGCTCACCACCGCCGCGGCCACCCGGCTGAACCGGTGTGACGGTGACGGCATCGAGGTCCACATGCACGTGCGGGTCGACGATGCTGCGACGTTTCGGTACCTCCCGCACGAGCTGATCCCATTTGCCGGAGCCCGCTATCGTCAGCAGATCGAGGTCGAGGTGGCGCCCGCAGGCGCGGCGGCGCTCCTGGAGGTGATTGGTCCAGGCCCGAGCGCCGCGCCCTTTGCTTACGATGCGCTCGAGTTCGCGACCAGCGTGTGCGCGGCCGGTAGGCTGAGCGCGCGCGAGCGATTCAGCGTGAGCTCGCGGAGCGTCCGACAATTCGGTGAATGGACACATTATGGCTCGCTGCTGGCGCTCGGCGTCCCAACGCTCGCAACGGTGAGCTGTGCGGGACCCGTTCAGCTAGCTGGGAGTGCCTTGCCTGGTGGCGGCGTGGTCGTCAAGGCGCTTGGAAGCTCCGCTCAGGCGCTACGCGCCGCGCTCGTAGACCGACTGTGCAGCATCGACTGGCTGCACCCTCTGCTGCCTCCGTGACACGTCTCTCGTCGTCTCGGTGCGTATGTTGTACTGCTCCAGCCAGGTCGCAAGCGCTTCGGCGCGAGCCGCATTGGATGCGAACGGCTGGCGGTAGGCCCATTCAACCTGCAAAACGTACGATTCAGGCGCTCAGCTTTGCCGTTCTGCGACGGACAGTGCGGTCGGACGAACACCTGCTTTACGCCCAGCTCGGCAACACGATGTCGTCTCAGGATCGCACTGACGGTTCGGGGTGGCACGCCTGACCCAGCATTCGGGCGACCCTGGCGCCAGCCAACGGTCGAAGCGCTGCTGGGTTCTACCTCGGCCCAGCGTGCCATCGCCTCCGCGCGACCGCGACTGAACCGCTACCTGAATGAGTGACTGACACCTCGACTACGCCGTCGACGGCAGGCTTCATCGAGACGAGGGAGTACCTGCGTTTCGCCGAGTTTTGCGACGCCAGCCGTCAAAGCCACCATATCGGCCTGTGCTGTGGCGTGCCTGGTATTGGCAAGACCGTGTCTCGCCGACGTTCATCATTGCGGAAGGCTTGCAACTCTCCATGGAATCGCCATCGGCTTCGCCATTTGGACTCCAGGAAACGATGGTCATGGAGCGTGTTCCGGGTCGCTTCCCGTCGCGCGGTACGATTCTGCCAGCGGGATCAGTTGGCGTCGAGCGCTGTTCATCGCTCTGCTTTCGCGCAGTTGAATTCGGACACTCGACTAATTGCAACCGCACCGGACTAACGGCGCGAAGTAACGGTCTCGAGCATCCCGTGCGGGACTATCCCCATCCGTGCCTCAGTTGATGGAGCAACCGCCGAGATCGAAGTCGCGCGCGAGTGGCTGCAGCTGCTCTCGGTATACGTCACGATGGGTCTGCGTGCCGGGCTGCTGGTCACCTTGGCGAGCAACGCGCGCGCAGGATAGAAGCGCCTGGGCCTGTCAAATCGTCGCAGTACGCGGCCCTGCCCGCCATGGCCATGGTCAATGCGAGCGTCGTGCCGCTGACGAGGGAGCCCTCCCCGGTCGCAAACGGGCCGTCGGTCGCCTCGAGCCGCAGGCCCGAGACGGCGGTCCGGCTGGCCACGGCGAAGTTCCGGCTGGCGTAGAAACGGGCAACCTCGGTGACCGCGCCCACAGGCGGCAGGCGGACCAACCCGAGCGGGCGGCGGATGTCCTGGGCGTGCACGATGACCTCACCCAGCGAGGCGGCGGTGGGCCCGGGGGCCGATGTGGTGCTGGTGAGGATGCGGCGAAATCGCTCGAGGGTCTCGGCGTGTGTTGCGCCGCGATAGTCGGCCAGGCGCCGATCGTTATGCCGGTCGAAGTCGAACCGTGCACCCACGACACTCGCAAACCAGCTCAGGGGGCCGATGCTCGCCGCCGCGGTGAGGTGGGCGACGACTTCCTCGATCACCCACCCCGCACATAGTGATGGATGGGACCACTGCGCATCGTCGAGGGCTGCGAGATCCTCGGCGAGGGCGGCGCGTTCGGCATGTACGAGCGGCCAGATGCTGCTCGCCCGGGGGTGGTTATTTTTCGGCGCCCCTGCGGTCATCCCTGCGAATCTCCTGCCGAACAGGATCGAGGTTCCGGTGGTGTCGTTGCGGTCAGCGGCTGAACAACTCCGACGCGTGTGGCCCCGGAGTCGGTGAACACAGCGATCATGAGCCGCCTGCTTGGCGAGGTTGGTCGTGGATCATGCAACTAGTTGGACTTCGGTCGCGTGGCAGAATCGTCGCGGTGGACGAGGTTGTTTCTTCGAGGTTCGTGGACACGGTCGCGGAGGCAACCATCGATGACACTGGCGATGCCGACCTGGCCAGAGCACGCGGCGGGGACAACGACGCGTTCGCCCGCCTTGTGGCGCCACTTCGCGGTGAGCTGCGTGCTCACTGTTACCGCATGCTCGGCTCGGTCGACGACGCCGACGACGTGCTGCAGGACGCGCTTCTCCGAGCCTGGCGGGGGTTGCCGCGCTTCGCGGGGCGGAGCTCACTGCGGACGTGGCTCTACACCGTGGCCACCCGCGCCTGCCTGGACCAGGTCAAGGTAAGGCGCAAGCGAGCCCTGCCCATGGATCTCGGCGGGGCCAGCCGGCATGTCGTGCTCGACGGCAACGGGCCACTGACCGACGTCGCCTGGCTGGGCCCTTACCCGGATGCCGACCTTGCGGACGGCGCCCTGGACCCGGCGGCGCACTTCGAGCAGCGGGAGGCTGTGGAGCTTGCCTTCACCGCCGCTCTCCAACACTTATCCGGCAACCAGCGGGCGGCGCTGCTGTTGTTCGAGGTCCTCGGCTTCCCCGCCGCCGAGATCGCCACGATCATGAACACTTCGACCGCCTCCGTGAACTCCGCCCTAGCGCGAGCCCGCAAGATCGTCGAGCAGAAGGTTCCAGCCGTCAGCCAGCAGCAGACGCTGCGCACGATGGGCGACGCCCGCCTGCGAGAGCTGGTCACCAGGTTCGCCAGCGCGTTTGAACGTCGCGACTCCGACGCCCTGGTCGCGCTACTCACCGAGGACGTCACCTGGTCGATGCCGCCGCTGCCGCACTGGTACCACGGACTCGCGGCGGTTACGGATTTCGCCATGAAGGTGCCCATGACTCGCTGCCCGAGTTGGCGGTGCCGGTTGACCAGCGCGAACGGCCAGCCGGCCGTGGCGTTTTACATCGGCGACGTCCACTCCGGTCAACACGTGGCCTGGTCAATCACCGTGCTGACATTGCGCGGCGACCGCATCGCCGAGATCACATCATTCCTTGGCCGCGACCACTTCTCAGGCTTCAGGCTGCCCGACCTGCTGCCCTGACAAGGGAGCGGCCGGCAGCTCCGGCGAATAATCCAAATTTCCAGCAAGGCGTTCTTGAACGTTTCGGTCGGACTCGCCGACTGCGAAATACATGCTTGGACTGGAGGAAGTCGACGCCCAATGAAGTCGTGCATCCACAAGAGGCCCGCGCGATTCGGCCCCAACGGTAAAGCGCACCTCGTGTTGGCGCGGCGTGGCTCCGCGCCTGGCTGACGTTAGCCGTGCACGCGCGCGCCATGATTCCAAGTTCGCGTCAGACCGTCTAGTACGCGACGCGGGTATTACCGGTTGTTATCAGCCCAGAGTGCGCCTGCAACCAGCGGGTCCGCTCGCGGCTCGAGCGCGAGTACTTTCACCACCAGTGCCCTGGATGACACATGCCAGTGGCGACCTAACACCGTTTCAGAATCGCGCGCCACGCCAAACACATGCTCTCGCCGCGACTGAATCGGGTGCGAGGCATCAGGTCTCGGGCGCGTCTTGCGATAGCCGCGTGGCTTCCGCACTCGCAGCGTAGTCGGCACGATCCTGGGCCGCATGGCGCGTGCGAACAGCCTCAGTACGCTGATGCTGTTCGCGCCTAGCGCGCGAGCGTTGCAGGACCATCCCGCCCGTCGCGACCAACAGGGCGGCCACCAGTACAGCCACACCTATAACCAGGTCCGAGCCTTGCGCTTTGCCGCTGCTCAAGTAGATCACCGCCACCAGCGCGACGAGCCATGCCAGCCAGATACAGCGCCAGATCAAGCGATTCAGCATCAGGACCACGAATCGAGCGCACAATCCGCTGAGCGCTCGGGATAGTGCATGGGCACGAAAGTCGGGCTCACGTCGGCCTTGCCTCGAACAGTCGATCAGTACTGGTCAAACACCGACTGCCGCCTGGGCGATCATCACGTTCCCGCTGCCGGCACCGGCATGCGGAGTGTTCAAGCCCTCGCTGGCGGCGGATCACGGTCATGGCAAGGCTACACCTCGTCGAGTATGAATGACTCAGGACGTGCCATCTGATCTTCACGAATCCATGACAACTGCTGACCGCGAGCGTTGGCTCGGAGCCCCGGCGCACTTCGTTCGGTGGCGGCCAGACCGTTCGCCCGACGACTGCTGGCTCGACCAGCTTGGCCTGGCGCATATGTGCTGCGATGCAGTATGGCAAGGACCTGGCGCTCACGACTTGCAACCTCCGCGGCAGCGAGCTGGGCGATGACATCGGCGGCAATGCTCTCGAACGTTCGCCAGCGCTCGGGATGTCGATCCCAGCGTCCGGAGGAGAACCTGGCGCGGCCTCCGATTGCATGCAACCGTTGGCCTGCCAACAGGGCGAGCACCAGCGTCAAGCGCCGGACGATGCGAATGGCGTTTGACTTCGGGTTCCTGCCGACTCGCCGCGCAGCCCGCCTCGATCCGGTTGATGCGTTGCGCGCCGCGTGATTCAGCTGCTGCCCGGGGTGCAGTCGGCGTCCGAGTTGCTGCTCGCACACAAGCTGCGCTCGGCGCTCAAGTGGTGGGCATCGCTGGTGTGCTGACCATCGACAGCATTTCTCGAGCGTAGACTGCTTCGCTCGAAGTGCAGCTGGAGCAGGTGGGCTCCAACGTCGTCTCGGTTCACCCACCGCGTCGAACATCCGCCCGCTCGCGAATGTGAGCGCCGGCGGCGCGACGCTACGCGTCGGCGACGCGGCGGTCTTGCGCAGTTGCCACACGTGGCGGCGGTCAGTCCCGAGCTAAGCGGGGTGCAGCAGCTCACGAATCGGCGGCTCAGCGCGCGCACCACGACGCTCGCCGATCGACTTGCTTAGCGCAATTCCTGGTTGAGGCGGTGACTGGCGCTTGCGGGTGGCGACCTGCGCGTCGGTCTTGGCTTGGGTGGAGCGCTAGTGGGGCCGCGGGTTTGTGCGCGGGTTTGTGGGTGGCGCGCCGCTGCTGGGCGCACTGCCTGGGCTGGCAACGGTCGGAGCCGCTGTGGGCGTGAGCCTGCGCGTCGGGCGGGTGTCGCGCACGTCGCCTGGGCGGCCTTCGAGATGTGGATGACGCTGCGGCCCCAATCGGCACAGGCCACTACGCATGCTCGATGCTCGTGCTCGCCGTCACCATTTTTGGTGGTCTCTATGCGGTAGATTGGCTCAGCCCGCGGCACGTTCTGCCACTCGCCGGTCCCGGTCTTGCGTGGCTCGCGCTCGGCCTCGCGATCTCCGCCGTCAGGTAGCGACGCCGCAGGACTGACAGTGGTACGTCGCCGAGCTGCTTGACGCTGGAGAACGCGCGTTGGCGCTCGTCAGGGTGCAAGGTCCGCAACGCCAGCCAGTTGACGCTGACATTGGCAACACCGGCCAGAATCCGGTCGAACAGGAGCTCTGGTTTCAGTTCGAGGGATACGACGAGCACCGGGCCGTGATTGACCGCCATGTGGTGGGCGATCTGCACCATCAGGGTTGTCTTGCCGGCCGAGGTCCGGGCGCCAAGAACGTAGAGCTCACTCGGCACCAAGCCAAGGAGTGCCACGTCCAGCACGTTCAGCCCGATTGAGAGGCCAAGCAGTGCAATCGGATCACCTTGCTCGAGGGCCTGATGGGTCGATTCTGCCCATTCAGCGGGTGAGATCAGGTCCTGCGGCAGTCCGCGGCGGATCGCGACCAGACTGGCGATGCTGCGCGCAATGGCGGCGTCTGGATCGCCCACGGCTCGCCAGCCAACCTCCCCAATACGCTGGGCCGCCGAGATAAGCCGTCGGAACGTGGCATAGCGGGAGACGATCCCGGCGTATTGGCTCGCGAAGGCGGACGAGGGGATCATCAGGTTGACGCCCGTCAGAAACACAAGCGCTTCACCAGCGCCCATTGAGCCCTGCGTGGCCATTTCTTCACTGAGTGTCGTGAAGTCCGTTGGGACCTGACGTCGAGCTCAACATTGTGAAGAAGGTGGACATCCGGTCTCGGTCGGAGATTGCCGCATGGAGAGCAAGGTTGCAGATGGAGCCTTTCAGGCTTCTAAAAGCGTGAGTTGGAGTGCGTCTGAGGCAATCCCGCACTCCACTGCGGCGAACTCCAGTACGGTGTCGGTCCACTGGGTTCACCGGAGTAGCTGATGAGCCGGTCGCCGATGTCGAGGCACAGCCCCAGTGCGGGGGCGCCGCCTCGCCAAAGCCGGGTCCGGCTGATCTCGTTCACCCAGGAGCTCGGCGACGATCGAATGAGCAACATGATCCGGCAGATCATGGCGCTGTTCGACGGAGTACCAGTCAAAGGAGAACGCCAAGCACATGGCCCGCCTTTACAGAACCGCCGGATTATGGTGTTCTGTGACCGTCACGGCTGCGCGGCCCGGGAGGCGCAGCGATGGCGGGACGGGACATAGAGGGGGAACGACATGCGACGACTCTCGAAGTGGGCGCTTCCAGTGGGCGCCTCCGCGCTGATCTTGGGTGTGCTGGCGGCGACCGGCGCCAACGCTGCAGAAGGCACCGGCGTTATCCAGGCTTGCGTCAACCGCGCCAGTGGGCAGATACGCATCACAGCTGCGCCCGGTGTTGAGTTGCGCCACGATCCGGATATGGACTGTCCGGGACGGATCTGGGCTCCTCTGTCTTGGAATATTCAAGGCCCACAAGGCCCGGCCGGACCGCCAGGTCCAACAGGTCCGACCGGCCCCGCAGGAGCCACCGGACCTCAGGGCGCCACCGGTGCGCAGGGTCCTGCTGGTCCTCAGGGGCCCGCAGGCGCGCAAGGCTCTGCGGGTTCGGCACTGGCGAGCACCGTAGTGGAATTTGCCCCCATCCCCCTCGGCGCCTCACCACAAGTTGTTGCCACACTCAATCTGCCCGCGGGCAGTTACTCGATTTCTGGTCGAGTGCCGGTCATTCAATTAGGGCTGACCTCAGCGCCGCTCATAGGCGGTGCTTGCACCCTCCTGGCCGGAAGCGACAATGACGCAGTGCAAGTGGCAGCCGTTCCCGTAAATAATGCTGGTGGCGCCGGCGCCAGCAACGTTATTGTCCTCAATGTCTTGCATGTGTTCGCCAGTCCGGGCACTGCAACAATCCCGTGCACTGCGTTAGACGGTTCTGGGAGAGTATTTGTGGAGGACGCGCGAATCACTGCGGTCCAGGTGACGACGATACAGTGAAGTTGTAGAACAAGGCTCAGGCTGCGCCGTGCGACAGCTGTTGGCGGCCGGGTGCGATCATGAGCTGGCAGCATTTGGTGAGGACGGTTTGGCAGGGGTGGTGCTGGAGTTGGGCCATAAAGTCCGTCGGTCGTCATGCTGGATGTATGTCGGTGAGATGAGTTGGGCGCATGACGCACGTGATCATGGCTTTGGCGACGACTACGGTGGTGATCATCCTCGCCAAAATCGGTGGTTCGATGGAAGCGTGAAGCAGCTCGATGCTGAGCAGGTTGACCAGCGCCGCGATGGGCACCGCCCCTAACCGCAGTGCGCGACCGATATCAGCCACGATCAAGACTGGTCGTCGGGGGAAGGCGGTCGACCCAGACGCCGGCCGGCAGGCTCAAGAGCAGAAAAGGCGCAGACTGGGCGGCGTTGAGTATCCCGAGCTGCAGTGGACTGTCTTGGAGGACGAGGATGGCGGTCAGCGGAAGTGCAAGCAAGATGACTTCGGAGCCGAGCAGCGAGATCGTCTGGCCGCAATGCGTCGCAGGTATGTGCAATCGCGATAGAACGAGAACTCGATCAGCTTGAAGCGCGGCCGCCAGTCGCCGACCCCGCGATCCAAGAGGTTATTCGGCGCTTTCAGTCCAACACTGACAAGTGGCGCCAGCGTGGGTACGAGGCAGGCCGAGGATGGGCGATCAAGCGGTCTACCCGCCAGGAACTCGAGTACGCGGCCCGAGCCGCACCGAGCGAAGGCATGATCAACCTCCTCAGGTATGAGATCTTCCAGTGGCCAGCATCATTTGACGCCGAGCAGACGATAAAAACCGCCGTGTCGAATGACCTGAACGAGGCTAATTTCTTCTTCGCCGATGACGCTCAACCAGCGACCGACGAAACGACGACAGACGGCGAAGAGGAGAAGAGAGCGCGCGCCGAAGTCGAGGACGATGCATTTCTCGACGGCTGGCTACGAACTGCGACCGCGGTTTGGGAAGCAGTGGCGCCTGCACTCCGTTGAGTTGAATTTGGCGTTGACACTCGGTGCGTCGAGTGTGCTGGCGCCGCGTGTGAGTTCGATACCGTTGAACGTTCATCAACGGTATCGAACTCAGTCGGGAATGTACTTCAGCTCCAGCCACACTGAGCCAACGCGGCGCGCTTCAAAACGCCATGATTGAGCTCGTGTCGCGCTGCAGTTTCCTGATCTCGAGCTTGTTTCTCGAGAGCATCGAGCACCCGCCGCATGGCGGCGAGGTCCGCCGTGCCAAACCGGCAGGTGGTCAGAAGTCCAACCACCTGCTCGCGAGCACGCTGGAGGTGATCTGGATTCGCCATCACTTTAGCGGACACAGTGCTTTCGTCCTGCCCGCTGGCGGTCGCGACTAGAGCGTCGCCGATGGGCGTGGGGAGGCCTGACAAATCAACCTCTCCGCGCACGTACGCCTGTAGCAAATCCAGAGCGCCCTTGCGATCACCTGTCGCAACGGCTCCTCGCACTCTCGATCGGACGTCGCAGGGCTCCAGGCTCTCTTGGGCATGGTTTAGGGGGCTACCTGTGCGAGGTGAGCCGCCAACGTGCCCCCTAACCACGGCGGGGACTCGTTGCACCAACTGCTGTGATCAATTGAGCGATTTCCGCGCCGGCCGGGACGAGTCCGTAAATCCAACGCAGACTCGGTCCAGCCAACCGCACCCGAATGAAGACGCGTTACCACGGCAGGGTTGGACCCGGGCTTTTGCACGACGACGGTTGGGTGGCAGCGGAGCGGTTGTCATGGCTACGTGCAGCAAATGCCGGTAGTGCTCGGGCGGGTGCGGGTCCGTGTACTTCTGGCCTGACCACACCACCTCCAACGCTTCGCCGGCGGGGCGGCCGTAGTTGCGCCGCTTCAGGATTGGAACGAACGTACGGCTGCCGCCAGCGTCGTCTTTTTCACGGTAAAGCGCAATTACCGAATCCGCGTACTGGACGATCTGGTCGCTCAATGAGAAATCCGCCAATGTTGGTGGTCGCTTCTCGTACTCGCTTGCGCGATTGAGCCGACTTGCCGCCACGATCGGCACGCCGAATTCCTCGGCGATCAGCTTCAGGCGCTTGGCTGGCTCGCCATAATGCGCCCAGTCCGCCCGGCTAGTTTCCGCCTGGTCCTGGATCATCTGGATGAAGTCGACGACGACGAGCGCCGCACGCTGATTCATCGCCTCGAGCGCCAACAGCCCATCGCGAATGATGTGGCTCGGCATCGGCATCTGCGTCTGGGCGATCGTCGTGCTCGGCACTACTCTCGTGGGGTCGTCAGCCTCGAGCCGGGCCGGCGGGTCGTGGAGTCCGGCCCGTATCGGTTGGTGCGCCACCCCGCGCACACTGGTGGGTTGGTTGGGGCTGGTTGGCTATGCGCGGACCACGGGGGACCTGCCCGCGGTACTTGTCATGGCCGTGCTGGCCGCGATTGGCATTTTGCAGCGCATTCGCGTTGAGGAGAGAGTCCTCGCCGAAGGGCTGGGCGACCCCTATCGCGACTACATGCCTCGTACGAATCGACCCGTGCCCGGCGTCTACTGAGCGATCGCGTGGTACGGGCCTTGCTGGTTATCGGGCTCGCGAGCCCTGCGAACGGATACTGTCATTACAGACCGGACCTGGAGGAAGCTTTGTGAATCGACGCGTTCTTGTCGCAACCGCTGCCGTGCTGACGGTTGTCGACGCGGCAATTCACCTCCGCCGCAGCCTCGTACCCACCCCCAACCCGTTTGAAAGCCCGCTCCACGAGCAGTTCTTGCTGTACTCGGTGGTTGCCATTGTGCTCGTCATTGTTCTTATCGGCGCGCCACGCTGGCTCGGCGGTCGGACCTGGCTGGCCAGCCTCGCGCTGATCGTCTGGCTGCTAGGCGCGATCGGCGTCTGGCTTATCGCGTATCACGCGCCGAACCCGCCCGGCGTCGTGCCCGACGAAGGCTACGTCTCCAAAGTCATCGAACTGCTGGTGATCCTGGTGCTGTTGGCGACGTTGCGCGAGCCCGCGCCCGCGTCACCGCCAGGCCAGTTCCGGGGCGCACCCGAGATGCAGTGATCGGTTCGGCTCAAGGCGGCGGCCAGCGCAGCAACTGGCGCACGCTCCGCCTAGAATCCACTCCTGTTCCGCCTGCGTCAGCGCATCGGAGTCCAGCAGGTAATAGAGCGAATCCGCCCACGCCTCACCATGTCGCTCGTGGGCGACCGTGTAGTCGCTGGCCCAGGCGACGCGCTCCACGCCGAAGGCATGAATCGCGCGCCGCGTGTTGCCGTCCTCTCTCGAGGCGGCTCGTGGCGCTCCCGACGATGTGATCGGCGCGGATCATGACTACTTCGACCCGTGCCGCAGCATCCCAATATGACGCTGGCAGGTGCTCTCGCCGACGGCGCTCACCACTGGCAACATCGCCGCTATGCCGATATGAACCTGGCCATCCGCTGGCTGAAGGCCCACGCCGCGTTCGGCGGGACGCCCAGAGTCGGCGCGCTGGGCGTCTCGAGCGGTGGGCACCTGGTGTGCCCGGGCGGACGCCAGCCTAGCTTACGTTGTGGCGTGCTGAGGTGTCAGATCCGCCGTTGCTATCGTCTGGCTAAGCAAGCTGGCAACGCGTCAATTGTCAAATCGCACGACGCGTACGCGGGCAGGGAAGCCGCGATGGAGGAAGTCAATCCGCCACCGATCTTGGAGCGCGGCGGACATATCGGAATGCCATTGTTGACACCATTCCGACGCCACTCAAAATTAGCGACGACGCGCCCGAAACGTGTCAGGTGGTGGATACCATTGCGCACTTTATCCTCGGTTACGGCGGCTGATAAGTAGCTGCGGTCAAACGCTGCAGGATTCGTTGGTGACGGTCTGACCGTTCTGGACGTAGTGCACTACGAACATATTCCCGGTCTGTGAATACGGTTGGCCGAAGGCATGCCAGCGTATCGAGACCTGGGCGGCGTACTGTCCTGGAGGCAGATTTTGCCAGAACGTGCCAGTCCCGGCAGCGCTGTTGGTTGACGGCGCCAACCACTCGCCTATTCCACCTTGCGGCTGCCAGCCGTACAACGCGGAATGCGCGAGCAAGCTGGCCTGGTACTGGGTCTCGATAAAACCTGATGTGGTGACCACCGGTGGATTGACAAAGATTCGATTGCGAACGAGTCCGCCGGGCGCATAGTCGTCGCACTGGGCGCCTGGTTCGGAGACACCGTAATTCAGCACCTGCGGCGTTGTGCCCAGCGCGCCCGGCACCAGCTCGAATTGCTGGTGCAACCCGATGGCCCGGGCATCGAATGCGCTCTGCAGGTCACTGCACACGGAGGTCTTGGTGGCCGCGTAGAACCACAGGTACGTGTCGGACGTGCTCGAGTATCGACCGTGCTGGCTGCATGGTGAAAGCGTCGATTCGCCGCCACCTTCGGGGCCACCGCCGCCCATAACGGCGCTAAGCACACAGCCAAGGATCGTCTGAGGCGTGGCCAGTGACTCGGACACGACCGCCGCCGTACCCCATGCCAGATTGTCGACCCGGCTCTGGTACACGCGCCAGGCGAAGATCCCCTTGTCCTGTGCGCACTGTGCCATCCCACCCACAGAATTGATGATCGTGTCGGCCGGCCCCGTCGGCACAATTTGCTCGACCAGGTCCGCGAATTTCCGACCACTCTGGGTGAGGTCTGCCCCCTCGTACTGAGCATAGCTCGCGTTCAGATTGGGCAGTTGAGCCACCGTGTCTGATGCGGAGTCGGCTTGAGCCAGATCTGCGCCGATAAGCGACAGCGCCAGGGCGAGTACGAGCAGACGTGACGCTAGACCAGTGCGAATGCGAATCCCGATATTGCCTCCAGAGATGCCGTGTGCCGCGGGGGTACACGGCCACGGTACCACCTCCCGGACCATGACGCGGGCCGGTGGATCGCTGGCGGTTCCGTAGAGGCGAAGTGTATGCTCGGTGCCGCCACGAATGCCGCGGGAAGGGCACGGGGCAACGTATGCATCCCGAATCCGATCTTCGGGACGAATTACAGGTGGACCGCCGCCGGCGTGCAGCCTCATGGGGCAGACGAGTGGCGTGTTGGCCCACGCAATCGTTGGGTGCACCCACGACTGCGAGCGGGCGATCGTGCCGAAGCCGCAATCCGCCGATCGCCTCGACGTGCCGCCTGACCACCTGGCAGTAGTCTTCGAGCGTGCGGTCGGCGACCTCGGCGCGATTCCACCCATGGCTATGCCCGGATCGTCGAGATGCAACAGTAACCCGGCGTCGACGATGGCGCGGTACTCCGGATTGAGCGCCCAGGCGGCGGCGAGCACGTACTCGCGTTCGGACGAGTAGTACTCGTTCTGGAAATTCAGCCACCGCGGCGCTGAGCCCAGACGGAGCGCAAGGCCGTCGGGGCGTAACGACAAGATCGAATCGAGGCGACGCGCACCTCCGCGCTGCGGGTACCAAGGACGTTACGGTCGTCGGTTAACAACGACGCCGGTTGGCCGCGGAGTTCGATCTCACAACGATGTACGCACCATTCGACAGAATGCCATCGGATAAATATGAATCGCCTGTCCGCGATGAGGTCAACTAGTCATCGTCATCCAATTCATTCACGGCCTGGTTGTTATCGGCGACCGGCGCCACCTGAACCGCATCGCGGTCGCGATTGTCCTCGTTGACGTCCTCATTATTGTCTCTGTCGCGATCATCATTGACAGTCGGTGCCGTCGTGTTCTGGCCGGTGAACGCGTGATCGTCGCCATTTCGACCACGATTGTGCTTGTCTCCATGGCCATCCTCTGCGAACGCGACCGGCGCGCTCAGCATGCCAATCGTGGCTGCAACCGACACTAGCAATCCAATACGTCGAAGCGTGGTCTTTTTCGATCTCCTTGTGACCAGTCTTCACTTGCAAGAAAAGTGGCGGAGTCGCCGTGTTTGGGGACCTCTGTCCCCGACGTGTCGGACTAAGGTCGCATCGTGTTTGAGCTCTGAGTCGCTATGCGCGCGTCGCTTGAGCGCCGGACGCTGGGCTAACGATCAACCTCGAGGGAGGGCGATCTATGCGTCGCACGGCACCGTGGATTTTGTTGCTCGCGCTGGTCAGCGGACTGACAGCTATGGCTCCAGTGGCTTCTACGGACTCGCATCGCGACGACCGAGATTCTGTGGAAGCTACCAGCTTCAACGCGCTGGGTGGCGCGGAAACGCCGGACGAGGGCGTGCAAGCGCTGGCCTTCCTTCCAGAAGGCGTGACAGTCCATGTTGGCGACAGCATAACGTGGAACTTCGCGACACACGAGCCGCATCCGCTGTCGTTCCTCCAGCCAGGCCAGACGCGGCCACCGGCTGCCACGGCGCCTGTCACGCCCAATGGCTCTACGTTCGATGGCAACGAGTTTGTCAACTCCGGAATCTTGCTCAACGGAGCCACCTATAGCGTCACCACCTTTGGTGCGTCGGGCGACTTTTCATTCGTCTGCCTGATACATCCGAAGATGAGCGGGACGATCCACGTGCAGCCTGGTGGGTTCGCTGCTGGGTGCTTGTGGCGCCCTCTGTGCCGGCCTGCCGGACCTGATCGCAGCACGCACCGGATCCAACATGACCCAATCGCTTCAGGGAACTTTGTCGTGTACGGCGTACTCGCTTTCATTACACTCCTGCTGTATTGTCGCTGTCGCCGGCTCTCGAGGAGGAGCGCCAGCAGCGATCACCGCTGAAGGAGTGCCGGCGCATCGTGTACACGCTCGCGGCATTATTTAGCCTCGACTCGCTTGGGACGGGATTTGCCGTTCAGTCGCTGTTGGCCCTCTGGCTCTTTGAACGCTTCAATCTGGCAGTAGCCACCGCCGGCACGATCTTCTTCTGGACTGGAATCTTCTCGGCGGCGTCGTATCTGGTGGCGGCCCGGCTCGCGAATAGGATTGGCTTGGTCAATACGGGGGTATTCACGCATTTACCGTCCAACGTCCTGCTCGTCCTGGTGCCCTTCATGCCAAGCCTGCCGCTTGCGATCGCGCTGCT
>JAFAZN010000057.1 GCA_019239775.1 Chloroflexota bacterium | reverse complement strand
GGCGCCGAGGCCATCCACCCCGGCTACGGGTTCCTTGCCGAAAACGCCGCGTTCGCGGAGGCCTGCACTGAAGCGGGCATCGCGTTTGTCGGACCGCCACCGAAAGCCATGCGCGACCTTGGCCTCAAGACCGAGGCCCGCAAATTGATGCAGGCCGCGGGCGTCCCCGTGGTGCCCGGCACCCTCGAATCACTCCATACTGTGGAGGAGCTACGCGCGGCCGCCACCGACATAGGCTTTCCGATCGCCTTGAAAGCCGTCGCCGGCGGTGGAGGCAAAGGCCTGCGCATGGTGCACGACCCCGCGAATCTGGAGGCAAGTTTTCGCCAGGCCATGAGCGAAGCCGGTGCCGCCTTCGGCGATGCGTCGGTCTATCTCGAGCGAGCGATTGACCGGCCGCGCCACGTCGAAGTCCAGATCCTGGCCGATACACACGGCAATTGCGTCTGGCTCGGCGAACGCGATTGCTCCATCCAGCGACGGCACCAGAAGGTGCTGGAGGAATCACCCTCACCCGCCGTAGGCCCTGCGTTGCGGGAGCAGATGGGAGAAGTCGCGGTCCGCGCGGCACAAGCGGCCGGCTACACCAATGCCGGAACCGTCGAGTTTCTGCTCGCGCCGGACGGCAGCTTCTACTTTCTTGAAGTCAATGCCCGGCTGCAGGTGGAGCACCCGGTGACCGAGGAGGTCACCGGTATTGACCTTGTCCGCGAGCAGATCCGCATCGCCTGTGGCGAACCGCTGGGCTACGACCAATCGGCCATTCAGCGGCGCGGCTACGCGGTGGAATGTCGCATCTATGCCGAGGATGCTGCGATGGGCTGGGTGCCATCGACGGGGCGTCTGGTCGGTTACCAACCGCCGTCTGGCCCGGGTGTTCGGGTTGATTCCGGGGTTGAAGAAAACGCCGAGATCAGCGTGTATTACGACCCGATGATCGCCAAGCTCATCGTCCACGCGAGCGATCGTGCTGCTGGATTGGCCCGGATGGACCGCGCGCTGCGCGAGTTCTTGATCCTCGGCGTGCGCACCAGCATTCCGCTGCATCGTTGGTTGATGGCGCACCCGGCGGTTCGATCGGGTGAAGTCGATACAGGTTGGCTGGAGCGGGAATGGTCGGTGCCTACGGCCGATCCGCACGACCTGGAGCAGGCGGCAATCGCAGCCGCGTTACTGGTGCATACGCGTCGCAGCACGGCTGTGGTGCCAGCGTTGGACGGTGTCGCGACGAGTCACGCTGGCTCCCCATGGCGAGTGGCCGCGCGGCGCGCCGGACTGAACTGAGTCTCGCAGGATGCCGATGTACCAGGTGACCATTGGGGACCGCGCACTGCGGGTCGCGGTTCGAGCTGGTGATGATGGAACCTTCGTGCGCGTGGACGAGGGCCCCGAGGTGCGCGCCGAGCTGCTGGCGCTGCACGGAACGTTGCTGTCGCTGCGGCTGAACGACGCCCACGAGGAGGTTGTTGCGGTTGCCCGCGAGCACGGCGAGGTGCAGCTCGCGTTGCGCGGCCTGCAGTACACCGCCGAGGTTGTTGACGAAGCGCACGCGCGACTCGCCAGCGTGGTCGGCGCGCGCAGCGGCGCGCACGCGCACCTGGAGCTGAAAGCGCCCATGCCCGGGTTATTGGTGCGCTTGCTCTGCGCGGTAGGAGACGAAGTGGAGCCAGCCCAGCCACTGGCCGTGCTGCAGGCGATGAAGATGGAAAACGAACTCTCGCTCCCACGCCACGGCCGCGTCACCGCCGTCAACGTGACCGCAGGCCAGACGGTGGAGCAAGGCCAGGTCCTGGTGGTGGTCGAGTAACTCACTCCCGCCGAAGTGCCGTCCCCTTCGGGCGTGATATCTCCCACGGAGTGATGTCCCTCCACGGACGTGCAACCCACGGATGTGCAGCCCCACGGCGTGATCTACCGCACGGAGGTCGTCGCGGCCGGAGGACGTAGACTCAAACACGCGTGCGCGCTGAGATCCTGTCGATCGGCACCGAGCTTCTGCTTGGCCAGATCGTCGACACCAATGCCAACTACTTAGCCCAGCAGCTCCCTGCGCTTGGCCTGGACCTCCTCTACATCTCGCAAGTAGGGGACAACCGAAGCCGGCTCGCAGGCGCCTTCAGGCAGGCGCTGGAGCGCTCAGACGTCGTCATCACCTCCGGCGGCCTCGGCCCCACCGAGGACGACCTCACCCGCGAGGCCATCGCGGACGTTCTCAACGAAACACCCCAGGTCCAGCCCGCACTGGAAGCTCACCTGAGAGAGTTTTTCGCCAGGCGCGGCCGCAGCATGCCCGAGCGCAACGTGAAGCAAGCCACGCTCATCCCATCAGCCAAACCACTGCCGAATCCAATCGGCACAGCCCCCGGCTGGTGGGTCGAGCACAACCACAAAGTGATCGCCAGCATGCCGGGCGTGCCGCACGAGATGCACAAGATGTGGGAAGAGCAGGTACTCCCGCGCCTGGCCAAGCGCATTACCGGCGGTGGCGTCATCGTCTCGCGCACGCTGAAGCTGATTGGCATCGGCGAATCGCACGCCGAAGAGGCGGTCGGCGAGCTCACGCGGTCGCTCAACCCAACGCTGGCGACCTATGCCAAGCAAGACGGCATCCACCTGCGTATGACCGCCAAGGCCGCCACGCAGGCAGAGGCCGAAAAGCTTCTGCAAGGCTTCGAGCCACAGGTGCGCGCGCGCGTGGAAGAGTGGGTCTACGGCGACGAGTCTGCCTCGTTCCCGGCGATGGTCGGCGCAATGCTCCGCCAACGCGGCCTGAAACTGGCGACCGCTGAGAGCGCCACGGGTGGTCAATTGGCCTCGTTGATTACCGAGGCACCCGGCGCCTCCGACTATTTCGTCGCGGGCTACGTGACCTACTCTGCCGATGCAAAACGCGCGCTCGGTGTGAGTGCGGAAACGCTCGAACGCTTCGGCACGGTTGCGCAGGAGACAACCTCTGCGATGGCCCTGGCGGCACGCCAGAAGGCCAACGCCGACGTGGCGGTTGCCACCACGGGAAACGCAGGGCCGGGCGCCTCAGAAGAGAAGCCTGTTGGACTGCTGCACACGGTTGTCGACATTCAGGGACGCCAGGTCTGCAGCGAGACGCGCTACTCAACGACGCGCACCGAATACAAGCGCCGCGGCGCGCTGGATGCCCTGTTTCTCCTCTGGCGCGAGCTCAAGCATGACGTCAAACTCAGCTGAGGAGTGGCGTAAGTCCACTCTCAAACGGGGCCGGCTGCGCGATGACGTCTTGTTCGAAACGACCTCGCACATTCCGCAAGAAGTCGCGTACACCACTGAAGATCTGACCGCCGCCGGCTGGGACGAGCGCGAACGACTCGGCTTCCCCGGCGAGTACCCCTATACGCGCGGCGTGCAACCGACCATGTATCGCGGCCGGCTTTGGACCATGCGTCAGTACGCTGGCTACGCCTCAGCCGAAGAGTCCAACGCCCGCTATCGCTATCTGCTGGATCGCGGCCAGACCGGACTGTCTGTTGCGTTCGATCTACCCACCCAGATGGGCTACGACCCCGATCATCCAATGGCCGAAGGGGAAGTTGGCAAAGTCGGCGTCTCGATCGCCTCAATCGAGGACATGCAGGAACTCTTCGCGAGCATTCCGTTGGACAAAGTCACCACATCGATGACGATCAATTCGACGGCGGCCATTTTGCTCGCGCTGTATATCGCCGTCGCCAAACAGCAAGGCGTCGATCCACGCGTACTTAACGGAACCGTTCAAAACGACATTCTCAAGGAATACATTGCGCGCGGTACCTACATTTATCCACCGCGGCCAAGCCTTCGGTTGATCACGGACCTGTTCGCGTACTGTGCCGAGGCCGTACCGCGCTGGAACACCATCTCGATCAGCGGCTACCACATGCGCGAAGCTGGCGCCACGGCCGTTCAGGAGCTGGCCTTTACGCTGGCCAATGGCATCGAGTACGTCAACGCCGCATTGCGAGTTGGTCAGACCATTGACGACTTCGCGCCGCGCCTGGCGTTCTTCTTCGATGCGCACAACAACCTGCTCGAAGAAGTCGCGAAATTCCGAGCTGCCCGACGTATGTGGGCCAAGATCATGCGCGAGCGTTTTGGCGCACAAGACCCTCGTTCATTGATGCTGCGCTTCCATACGCAGACCGCGGGAGTAACGCTGCAAGCGCAACAGATCGACAACAACGTGGTGCGCGTGACGGTACAGGCACTGGCAGCAGTACTCGGCGGTACGCAGTCGCTGCATACCAACGCCAAAGACGAGGCGCTTGCGCTTCCAACCAGCGAAAACGCGCAGCTTGCGCTGCGTACGCAGCAGGTTCTGGCGTTTGAAAGTGGCGTTGCCGACGTCGTCGATCCGTTGGCCGGCTCGTATTACGTCGAAGCGTTAACAGATGAGATTGAACGCCGAGCGTGGGAATACATCGAGCGTATTGACCAGCGCGGCGGCGCGCTGCAAGCCGTTGAAAGTGGCTACATTCAAGCAGAAATCACCGAGGCCGCGTACGAATATCAATGCCAGGTTGAACGCGGCCAGCGCGTAATTGTCGGCACCAATCGGTTCCAAAGTACCGAAGCAGAGCCGACCCCTGACATCTTGACTGTTGATCCAAGCGTTCGACAGCGTCAATGCCAGCGTCTGCGCGCATTGCGATCCCGACGCGACAAGGCACGCTGTCAGAACGTGCTGGAACGGCTGCAAGCCGCCGCTGCGAATGAACGTGAGAATTTACTTCCACTGATCGTCCAGGCAGTTGAAGCGTATTGCACGTTAGGCGAGATCTCTGATGCCTTCCGCGCAGTGTGGGGCGAAGCACGCGACTTTGGGCGCATTTAGCGCACGCATGCTGTCAACCAACAAAACGTGTATTATGACCGCTGACTTCGCGTTTCGATCGTGGAGGGACTTCCATTCCAGTGCCCGTACAGATTCGCAAGCTGACTTCCGATGAAGCCGCCAAAGTTTTTCCCAAGCGTGGGCAGATGGATCTGTCCGAGTACACCGATGCTTTGCGCGAGTTACAGCCCGGCGATGCCGCTGAAATTGAGCTCGGCTCGCTGTCGAGTCGCGCGCTCAAGCGACGTCTAGGCCAGGCGGCCAAGCAAACAGGCTATTCGCTCAAGTGGGCGCGTGATGGTGGCACGGGCGTGCTGCGCTTCCAGGTGCGCGAGGCCCGTGGTACCCAGCCCAAGGCGCGCAACGGCCGCCGCGGACGCCGCCGTCGCACCGAGTAGCGCCGCTCAGTTAGGTAGGGACCTTCGGGCGCTCGAACCAGGACGGCCCGCTCTCGGGTTGCTCTGACTCACCTTTCTAGAATCCGCGCCACAGGCGGCACTGAAGCATGAGTGAGTCCGAGTACGAACGCGCGGTGTTGTGGGTTCCCGATCCCACGAGTCCGGCCGGTTGGATCCGACGTAAGGTCTGGGCCGAAGAACCCAAGCGCAAGAAGCCGCAAATGGGCTTTGGCGCGCCACGCCGCGAACGCGAGGTCCGAAGCTCCGAAGACGCCGCCGCCTAGAAGCTCGGCCGCATTCCTGGGGCACGAGTTATGCACCAGGCCAGGGCAATATGCCTTGGCCATTCCTTCTCGGACGCGTCGCCCTCCGAACTGGAGTTGCCCTGTGGCGGCATCGACTGGCCGTCATCGTCGCCGGTCTGCTCGTGGTGGCTTTCGGCGCCTACGAGTTCACCTTCGCCGGCCCGAGCGGCCCGTCTGGCGCCGGCGATTGCGCTGACACCGCCATGACGGCGCTAACGCATGTGACGGATGCGAGCGCGCGCGCGGCCTATGCCTGCCTCGGCCCTGAGATGCGAACCACCAGCGAGGACCAGTTCGTCACCACGTTGCAGCAGCGTGCGGCCGGTAATGGCCAGGCCGATCGGGTGGCGGACCGCCACACGCCCGACGGCGGCAAGATCGTGTTCTACACGGTCTCAGCCGGCGACATGCCCGCGGTTGGCTACATCGTCTACCTGGACCCCAACGGCAAAGTCGCTAAGGTCGAGTAGCCAGAAACAGCATCGTCGGGGAATCCGACGTGAACGGTTCGCGGGCGTACCCGCCATAGACGTGTTGGACTTCGAAGCCGGCACGGTGGAGCAAGTGCTCGGCCTCAAAGCGATGCATCCAGCGGTACGGCCATTCGACGAACCGCTTATCAATGACCTGGCCATGGTCGTCGACCGTTTCGTAAATCGAGCGGATCACGCGCACCTGGCGCGCCAGGTCGGTGCTGACCACCGACTCGACGCGGGACAGGCTGAACCCGCTTTCTGGAACGTGCTGCAGCAAATCGTCCTTCATGGAGCCGCGTAGGGCTGACACCCATTCGGGACGTGGATGCATCAGGTCCATTGCGAGCACCCCGCCCGACCGCAAATGCCCTCGAATGGCCTCGAGGCACTTGAGCTGATCGGCTGCCTCGGTGAGGTAGGCGAAACTTTTGACGGCAATGATGGCCAGGTCAAAGTCATGTCGGTCGAGGTCGAAGCTGCGCATGTCCTCGTGACGGAGGTCGGCGTTGAGACCCGCGGCGTCGAGCTTGGACCGCGCCAGCGCGAGCATGTGCGGTGAGGCATCGATGCCCACCACCTCACAGCCCGCTTTCGCCAGCGGCACCAGCACGCGCCCGCTGCCGCAGGCGACCTCCAGCACGCGCGGACCCTGGCGTTGTGCCAGCTCGAGATAGAGCGGTAAGTCGGCCTCGAATGGAAAGACGTCGTAGAGTCGCGCGAGTTGCTCGTCGGCCCAGGGCTGATGGGCGCGTACCAATGCGCCCGCGCGAACGAGCCCGTCACGTTGCACGCCTTCAGCGTACCTTTCTAAGCGTGCCGCGCTCCGAGGCCGTCGTGCCGCGCTTTGACGCGATCGTGTTCGACATGGACGGCGTGCTGCTGGACAGCGAGCCGCTGCACTTTGCTGCCCTCGCCACGGTGCTGGCGCGCGACGGCGTCGCACTCTCACAGTCGGAGAACGAGGCGTTCATTGGCACGACGGTCGAGACCACGTTTGGCACGTTGATCGCGCGCTACAGCCTCAGCCGTTCCCTGGCCGAGTACACCGCGCTGTACGACGCGGCGGTCCTGGACGTCCTGGCGTCCCCGCGCCCGCCAGCCGAAGGCGTTGAGGCCCTGATCGCCGCCGCCCGCGACCATGGCCTGCGCCTGGGCCTGGCCTCCAGCTCGCGACGCCTGTGGATTGACGCGACCCTGCGCTCGCTCGGACTCTCCAAGGCCTTCGATGCGATCGTCGCCGGCGACGATGTCGCCCACGGCAAACCGGATCCCGAGATCTACCTGCTCGCCAGCAACGAACTTGGCGTCGCCCCCGCCCGCTGCCTGGCGATCGAAGACTCCCCGAACGGCGTGACCTCCGCCCGCCGAGCCGGCATGCAACTGATCGGCGTGCGCACCCCCTACACCGCCCACCTGACCCTTGACGGGGTCCTACAAACGGTTGACTCGCTCGCCGAGCTCGACCTCGTTCAAACCCTTACCCGTGTGCGCCCGGGGCAGGAGTCGAACCTGCGGCCTTGAGCCGAGCGCCCTGGCCGGGACTCGAACCCGCGACCTTGAGCTCAGACGCCCACACGTGATCGCCCGAGTCCTGGTGGTCCTGTCCGCGGTGGTGGTGCTCGGTGCGGGAGTCACACGCCGACTGCTCCTCGGCAGAATTGGAGTCCATGCATGTTCTCGGCTCAAACCCCGTTCTAGCCGTCCACGATCTCGACCGATCCGCAGCCTGGTTCACGCGTGTGCTTGGATGCGAACGAACCGACCCCGATCCCGGCAACTGGGCCTTCTGCCGAGCTGGAGCCGTAACGTTCATGCTCGGTCGCTGCCCGGATGTCGTGCCGGCTAGCGAGCTCGGCGATCACAGCTACGTGGCCTACCTCGATGTAGAAGACGTCGACGAGTTCTATAAACGCGCCCGTGCCCAGGCCGCCGACATCCTCAAACCCCCCACCGACGAGCCCTGGGGCCGCCGCGAAATGGGCTTGCGCACGCCCGATGGCCATCGCTTCATGCTCGGCCAGCGCCTCTGAACCTCCGCCAAGGTATCGACTCGAAGCACGACCTTCAAGTTGGTGCCCTCGGCAGGACTCGAACCTGCGGCCTTGAAGTTAGAAGCTTCCTGCTCTATCCGCTGAGCTACGAGGGCGGGCTATTGGCAACTCTAGCAGGGTTGAAATACGCGGCGGGCTGGGCGCCAACTGCGGCTGGAACGGCTTGAACTGAAAATGCGGAGCGGTGTTGGTTCAGGTGGGGTCGGCGAAGGCTCGGTACTCCAGTCGATCCACGCTGGGGGCTGGGCCGCCCAGGGCCAGGATCTGGTGTTGGTTGTCGGGCTCGGTGGTGTACAGCATCCAGCCGCGCTCGAAGGGTTGGACGATGCCGCTGTACGTGCGCA
Source organism: Chloroflexota bacterium (assembly GCA_019239775.1). Lineage (GTDB taxonomy): Bacteria > Chloroflexota > UBA6077 > UBA6077 > CF-72 > CF-72. The sequence goes on along the minus strand of JAFAZN010000057.1, from coordinate 5,245 downwards.
GCTCACCGGTTGGGGGCGCGTCGGATTGCACACTATGGATGACGTACTGACCCTCGGAACACGGCGACTGATCGCAGAAGAGCGCGAACCAGGCGTCAGGCATGCTGTCCACGCTGTAAGCCCAACTCGCGAGCGAGGAAGTCTGGGCATACCTGGACTCGGTGATGCGCACCGACTGTTCGGCGTCGACCGCGCACCCGAGCGACTGGCGCACCTCAGGCGAACTGGTGTACACGCGTCCGAAGCCGAGCGTCGGTTGCACTGGACAGCTCAGCGGTCCGGCCGCGGGCATTGTCGTGCCGGTCGCCAGAATGCCCAAAGAGGCGGAACCAACGATGACAGTGCCGTCGGAAGCGGACACCGGCCTGGTGGTGACCTGTCGGGCTGGTGCGACCTGGTTGACCCCCGCCGTGCCGATCGACCAGAGCCCTGTCCCGGACCCACCCTGTCCGCCGATGCCAATGCTCCCGACGAGTGACTGTCCTGCATGAGCGAGCGCTGGCCCGCCACAACTCCAGTAGGTGCCGAAATCTGACGGGACGTTGATGTCCGTCCAGCTTGCGCCGCCATCCTGAGAGAGCTGGAGGCTGCATCCACTGGCGCGCCCGACAACCAATCCACCAATCTCGGTTCGCAGCATGGTCCCGTCGGTCGCAAAGCTCGGCGACAGCGCAACGTCGACGCGAAGGCTGCGGTCGGGATACCCGGATCCGGTCCATACGGCCTGCCAGCTGGCGCCCGCGTCGGAACTGCGAAACAAGCCCCAGCCGTACGTCGGCAGACTCGCTCCGTAATCGCCCTTCGGTCCGCGCGCCCAAGCAAACACGGTCTGATCCTGCGTGAACGTCGGCGAGACGACGAGCTGCTGCACGTCCAGATACGGCGTGTCGTCCACCGCCAGACCAGTCGCGGACTGCGTCCAGGTCTGCCCAGCGTCTGTCGAACGCATGACGCCGTCGCTCGACGTGGCAGCGGTGTCATTGTCGTCGGTCGTCACCGCGGCCAGCACCACGCCATCAGTGCCGAAGGTTGGTGAGACGGCCACGCCGACGACATATTGGTTCGCGTCGACCCCCGCATCCATCCAGGTCTGCCCCCCGTCAGCGCTGCGTTGCAGGATGCCACCACTGTTCCGAAACGCAATGCCGTCTTGCGCAAAGTTGGGTGATAGGCGCGGCACGCCCGAGGCGCCCAGATTGGTCCACGTCTGACCGCCATCGCCCGAGCGCCATAGATAGTCCGCGGCATTGATGAAAGCGGTTTTGTCCTGGGCGAAGGCTGGGGAGAAAACGAAGGCCGAAGCACCGCCGACGTCCAGAACTGCCTGCCAGCTGCCGCCGAGGTCTGATGAACGGTAAATCCTGTGATTGCTTGAGACGCCAAAGATCAGCGGCGGACCGCCGCTCGCCGGGGCCAGCGTCAGCATCGCCAGGGTAGCGGGCGTGCCGACAAAGTCCCAATGCTGGCCGCCGTCCCGCGTACGAATGAGGCCCTGGCCACCCCGCGCAGCGACGATCGTCTGGTCGGCCGGCCAATTCGGCGAGACGGCAACGCTGCTGATGGACGCATCGCTACCCAGCGGACCGAGGCTTGACCAGCCTGGCGGCAACGTCGAATCCGACTGCGCGGCCACGCCGGCCGCGGGATTCCAGATACTCAGAGCCGCGACTGCGGCTACCAACCATCGACGCATGCGCCGCCTCCACCGGAAAACCTAGCGCACCCGGGCCGGCGCTGCCAGGACCACCTGGCATTTGAGTTGACGGTTTTCTCGGGCTGGCCTGGACGTTGCACACTCGCGGCCTGCGAATGAGTACAGGAATAGATCGCAACCAGCTGACCCAGCTGATGAACGAAGATCTGGCAAGTGAGTACCGATCGATCGTGCAGTACAACCAGCACGTCGCCACGCTCAAGGGCCTAGAGGTCCAGAGCCTGCTCGCCGAGCTCAAGCAACACCTCGGGCAGGAGCTGTCGCACGCGATGATCCTGGCGGAACAGATCGACTTTCTCGGCGGCGTGCCGACAGTGGAGGTTCCTTCCATTCCCAGCGTCACGGACACGCAGGGTGCGCTCAAGCTCGACCTGGACCTCGAGGAGCAGCAGCTCGAAAGATACCGTCAGCGGATCGAGCAAGCGCAGGAGCTCGGGTTGCCAGACGTCGCGGAGGCGCTACGGCCCCTGCTCGAACAGACGCAGGAGCACGTCCGCGACCTGCGCACCGCCCTCGGGCGCTGATTTACTTCTGGCCTGTGCCGGCACACTTTGGCAATTGCCGGCTCAACCTACTCGCAACCTAGCGTTTACATTCTTCGAACGATTACCCCCAATAGACTCCACGCCGGCCCGTGGACCAACTGATTCCGCACGCAGGGTGGCGCTGGACGGCCTGGCATGCGCGCATTGCGCGCGAACGAGATTCGCTCGAGCAATCCGTTTCTTTACGCTTTGCCTTCTGGGACGCCTGCATTCGCGCACTGCCGGCATTCGCGTTGTGCAGCACGCGGGCGTGGATGTACCGCGCGGCCGGCTGTGACTTCGAACACGGCGTGACCGTTCAAGGTCGACTTCTTCTGCTGAGCAAAGGTCCAGTGGCCTCGCGGTTGCACGTGGGCGAAGGAAGCATCGTGGCACCACGGGTAACGTTTGGCCTGGACGCCGACATCCACATCGGGCGCAATGTCTCGATTGGCCCGAGTACCGCGCTGTATACGGCGACACACCCAATCGGGTTCGGATCGCGACGCATGCAGCTCTGGATGGAGGGGCGGCCAATTGCCGTCGAGGACGGCGCATGGATCGGCAGCAACTGCGTGATCCTGCCCTCAATCACCATCGGGCGTGGCAGCGTTGTCGCCGCTGGTGCCGTCGTGACCGAAAGCCTACCACCCAATAGTTACGCCGAAGGCAATCCGGCCAGCATTCGCGACGTGCTTCCGTTTGGAAATCGATAACAACCGCAGGCGGAGGGGGAATATCGTGCGAGATGACATCAGCCAACGCGTCTACAACATTCTCAGTGAACTGCACACGCTCCACATCGACGTTTCCGAGCTCGCGGACGACCAGGACCTGTATGAAGCGGGCCTCAAATCGATGGCAGCCGTCCACTTGATGCTGGCACTCGAGGACGAATTTGGTATCGAGTTCGCCGACAGTGCGCTACACCGGGGCGCCTTTGCCACCGTTGCGCGAATCCACTCCCTGATCGAGCAACAACTCGCGCTCGTCTGATATCGGCGCAAGAACAACGATGCTGGGCCTTTTTCCACCGGCTGAAGCTGTCACCGCCGCGCAGCGTGTCGCCGGTCAGGTGGCAGCAACCGCGGCAGACGACGTCGACGACAACGCGCGGTTCCCATTCGAAGCGCTTGCGGAATTGCGTCGCGAACGGCTGCTTGGCGCAGCAATTCCGCAAGGATTCGGCGGCCTGGGACTACGAATCTCCGAGCTTGCCCGTATCGCGCAAGTGCTTGCGCAGAGCTGCGCTTCCACGGCGATGGTGTGGAGCATGCACCAGATCCAGGTCGCGTGCATTGCTGAACACGCCAGTGACGTTCCGTACTTCGCGAGCTACTTGCAGGCCGCGGCGGAGCGGCAGCTGCTTGTTGCTTCGGTGACATCGGAGGTTGGCGTCGGAGGCGACATCCGCTCCAGCCTCGCCGCGGTAGAGCACGACGGCCCAATAGCACGACTGGCAAAGCACGGTTCGACCGTTTCTTACGGTCTGTATGCTGACGCGTTTCTGGCCACCGCACGCCGCGCGCCCGACGCTGCGCAGAATGACCAGGTTCTCGTTCTTCTGGAACGCGATCAAACACTGATCGAGCCGACCGGCAAGTGGGATACCCTCGGTATGCGCGGAACTTGCAGTCCGCCGCTCCGCATAACCGGCGAGTTTTCATTGAATCAAATCTGCCCAGTTCCGTTCGCGGATATCTGCGCCAGAACGATGGTGCCGTATTCGCACATCCTGTGGTCGGCCTGCTGGCTCGGCATCGCAACGGACGCGGTGTGGCGCGCCCGGCGCTACCTCAAGGCGCGAGCCGCACGAGGTTCATCTTCGCTGGCTGGCGACACGCGGCTCGCGGATATCGCCACGCTGCTACACCAGATGCGTGCACTGATTTTTGATTGCGCGGTGCGCTACGAACGCACGCTGGCCGAGAGTGCGCCACCGAACATGCAGCTGGCCATCGAAATGAACCAACTGAAATTGGCTGCATCTGAGCTGGTGGTGACGATCGTCTCGCATGCACTGTTGATACTCGGCGTCTCCGGCTACCTCGCACATGGTCAGTACTCGGTGGCGCGACACTTGCGTGATGCGTATTCGGCGGCCTGCATGATCAGCAACGAACGATTGCGCGAAGCAAACGCCGCGATGTTGCTGGTCTACAAAGGTTCATAACCGATCATGCATGCGCGCAATGTCCTGCTCGCAGACCGAGATGCACCAGGTGTTTACGGCCGCGAGGATCAATTCGAGGCGGTCGTCGAACAGCTGACAAATGCAATTACCGACCTGGTGCCGCGCGGCGCTATCGAGCACCTCCGGTTCCCACCGGTTGTCGGTCGGCGGACCGTCGAGCGATGCGGGTATTTGCATTCTTTTCCTCATCTGCTCGGCAGCGTGCACACCTTCACGGGCGACAACCGCGCCCACGCTCGGATGATGGAAGCAGTCGAAGCAGGGCAGGATTGGGGCAGCCATCAGACATTGTCGGATGTTGTACTTACGCCAGCTGCGTGCTACGCGGTCTATCCGCACCTGTCTGGCAAGCTTACTGACGGTGGACGATGCGTCGACGTTGAATCGTGGTGCTACCGACATGAGCCGACCGAAAGTGCGCAGCGGATGCGCGCGTTCCGGATGCGCGAGTATGTGCGTTCTGGTCAGCCGGGGATAGTGCGGACCTGGCGCGACGACTGGATTGTTCGGGCTGAGTCATTTCTTCGCGGCCTCAGTCTGCATCCCGAGGTCGTGGTAGCAAACGACCCGTTCTTTGGCGCCGGCGCGCGATTCATGGCTAACAGCCAACGCGATCAACAATTGAAATTCGAGCTGCTGGTGGACATTGAGCCGTTCGGATCCACTGCCGTCATGTCGTGCAACTATCACGGCGAGCATTTCGGGGAGGTATTCGGCATTCAATTGCCGGACGGCAGCGCTGCACACACCGCGTGCGTCGGGTTTGGTCTCGAGCGCCTGGCCCTCGCCATCCTCGCTACTCGTCCATAGCGA
>JAFAZN010000056.1 GCA_019239775.1 Chloroflexota bacterium | reverse complement strand
GTCATCGGCGTGCTGCTGGCTCTGCTGCTTCGAGGTCGAGACAACCGGTGGGTCTGGCCCCTCTTCAGTCTGCCGTTACTGCTCACGTTTTTTCACGTGTTCTTTCACGCCAAGGATCGCTTCCATATCCCGCTGGACGGCATCATCGCAATCTTTGCAGCGGTCGCGATCGTCGAAGTCGCGCGTTACGGCGGTGTGCTGTGGTTCCAACTTCGAGACGTCGCGGCGCGGCGTGCTCAAGCTGAAAGAGGCTGGCCGGCCTCCGGCGCCAGAGACGCCTGACCGCCCCGGCGTAGCACCGTTTCGTACGCGGTCGAAGGTTCCTGCGGTCGTCGAAGCAGCTCGACCAGTAGTCCGAACGTGATCAGGAGACCGATGGTGGGCAGGTGCCAGGCAAGCCAGTGCTGCGGCACGACCGCGCCGAAGCCAAGCAGCCGCTGCATCGCGAAGAAGACCTGGTCAAAGCCCGTGAACACGTATGCCACCGCCAGCGATGTGTACAGCGCGAAGGTTTGAGCACCGAACTGTGATGCAACCAACTCGGCCAGAATCGCGGTCCACCCCGGCAGCAGAAATATGTAGTACGGCGTATGCACCGAAGGCGCCACCACCAGCATGACCGCGGCGATTATCCCGAAAAACAGGCCGTATCGCGATGCTGGAATCCGCACCCGCGTTACAAACCAACCAACCAGCACCAGGGTGGCGATCGCGATGATTGCGTGGAGCGCAATGGCCAGACGGCCCTCGTCTGGCGTCAGCGTGCCGCCATCCCCGGCGAGCATGCGCGCGATCTCAGCACGCGGCGCGTACTCGTATTCGGAGTAATCGAGCTTGGTCAGATTGCCGCCCTGGTAGATGAGGTCGATGGCGCCGGTCACCAGTGAAATCCCCTGCATCGCGCACACCGCCACGAACACGACCGCGGCGCTGATGGTCGCGCCGCAGAGCAGTCGCCACTGGCGGGTAAGCGCCAGGTACGGCAGGAACAACGCAGGTAGGGTCTTGGTAGCAATTGCCAATCCGAGCGCGACACCTGCCTGCACGTTGTAGCCCCGAACGGCGAGCAGTAGCGCCACACTGATCAAGGCAAGTTCGAGGACCTCGAGGTGCGCGGTGTTCGCGAACGCCTCGACCGACATATGGTTCGCGAGCCAGGCGGCGAGCACGAACACGGCGAGGGCTGGATGGCGTCTGCCGAACACGGCCAACCACACGCACACGAAGGCGACGCCGAAGAGCACGAAGTCGAGTCGGGCAAAGTCCACGGGCGCAAGGATGTGCGGCACGAATAAAAAGCGCGACTCGAGCACGAAAATCGGACCGTAAAAGAGGCCCGTGCCCGCGAACCATTCGGGCACACGCAGGTCGGCGGTGCGTGTGAAGTCGCCTTCAAAGTTGCCGGCCAGCTCGTAGAGATAGCCCTCGAGCACAACCAAGCGAATTGCCCAAGCAAGAAACGCCAGAGCGACAAGCCAACCAAGCACCGCGAGGACTGGCTTGCCGCGCGAACGAACCTGCCGCACGAGTGCCCGAACGATGCGTTGATCTTAGCTGCGTCTCGCAACGCTCGGGAAACTAAGGGCGCCTTGGATGGCACACATCTGCGACGTGGACGGGCAGCGCGTGCGAATGCGGCCGGTCGTCCGTTAACTGTTACGCTGTGCCTCAGTTGATGCCCCGACTTCGAGTTGCCGTGGTCTTGCCGATGTACAACGAGGCAGGCAACGTGGCCGCGCTGCTCGAGCGGCTCAACCAGGTGCGCGAGAGATCGGGCCTGGACCTGACCGCCCTCGCGGTTGACGACGGAAGTCGTGACGCGACGCGTACCAGGTTGACCGAAGCGCAGCAGCGCTATCCGTTCCTGCGCATCGACCAGCACCCGCGCAATCGCGGTATGGCCGATGCCCTGCGAACGGGTATTGCGACGGCGCTTGCCGATCGCTCACCGCGGTTCGACGTGCTGGTTTTCATGGACGCCGATCTGACGCATGATCCTGAGGACCTGCCGCGACTTATCGCGCCGATCGCAGAGGATCGGGCCGACTTCGTGCTCGGCTCGCGGTACGTGCCCGGCGGCCGCATGCGCGGGGTACCGTGGCCACGTCGCGCGATCAGCGTAGTAGGCAACGCGGCCGTACGCGGGATGCTCGGCGTGCAAGTTCGCGATCTGACCAGCGGCTTTCGGGCTGCCCGAGCCGACGTCTTTCGGGCGATCTCGCTCGAGGAGCACGGTTTCGGCATCCAGCTAGAAGGCACGATCAAGGCTTACCGAGCGGGGTGCCGCGTTGCCGAGGTGCCAATCACGCTTGGCGTCCGCAAGAACGGCTACTCCAAGATGGCGTACACCCGATCGTTCTGGTTCGGCTATGCGCACCTGGTGTTGCGCCTATGGCTCCGAGAGCGAAGCCGCCGCGTGGTAGACTTGGCTGCCCTGGATAAAGCTGGATAAAACTATGCCCAAGTTGAAAACCCACAAGGCCGCTGCACGGCGGTTTGAGTACACGGGCTCCGGCAAGCTGGTCCGAACGCGGCATGGCAAGAGCCATCTGCGCCGCAATCGATCCAAGCGAGCCGCCCGTGAATACGACGAGATGATGCCGGTCTCCGAGCGCGATCTGAAGCGTATTCGGCGACTCATGCCGTATGCGACGTAGGTCACTGAGAGATCGATGACTCGAATCAAACCAGGCGTCACGGCGCACCATCGCCACAAGAAGACGCTCGCGCTGGCCAAGGGCTATTCGCAGGGTCGGCGCAAACTTATTCGCATCGCCAACGAGACCGTGATGAAGGCGCTCGCGTATGCCTATCGCGATCGGCGCGCCCGCAAAGGCGACATGCGACGTCTCTGGATCCAGCGCATCAACGCCGCCGCGCGCATTCACGGCATGAGCTATTCGGTGTTCATGGCCAGCTTGAAAGAGCGTGGTGTGACGCTGAACCGCAAGGTGCTCGCGGATATGGCGGTACGTGACCCGGACGGGTTCGCTGCGCTAGCTCGCGCACAGTAGTTGCGCGACCTCAGCCGCTGAAATCGAGCGCCCTGGTACATCTCGCTGAACTGCGGCGAGCCGCCATGCCGCAAGTCAACGGCCTCGGATAAGGTAGAGCCGCGTGACCGCCGAAGCCGCCAGCGCGCCGCCGCCGCCCCTGGTGATCATCGAGGCGAGCCGCGGCTGGCGAGCGCTCGACCTCCGCGAGCTGTGGCGTTTTCGCGAGCTGGTGTACTTCCTGGCTCTCAGAGACGTCAAAGTGCGCTACAAGCAGACGGCCCTCGGTGTTGCCTGGGTGCTGCTGCAACCGCTGCTGGCGATGGGCATCTTCTCGATCGTGTTCGGCGCACGCGGTTTGACGACGAGTGGCGTGCCGTACCCGCTGTTTGTGGTCTCGGGCCTGGTGCCGTGGTTCTATTTCTCGAACGCGACGAGCGGCGCCAGTGGCAGCGTGGTGGGCAACACTCAGCTGATCAGCAAGGTGTACTTCCCCAGATTGGCAATCCCGCTCGCAGCGGTGCTGGCGAACCTGGTCGACCTGAGCATCGGATTGCTGCTGGAACTGGTACTGCTGCTCGTTTTCGGCGTGGGGTGGTCGCTGAACCTGCTGGCGGTGCCGTTCCTGGTTGCGCTGATGGTGCTGACTGCCCTCGGCGTGAGCGTGTGGCTTTCCGCGCTGGATGTCCAGTACAGAGACGTGCGGTACGCGGTGCCATTTTTCATCCAGGTGTGGCTGTTCGCGACGCCCGTGATCTACTCGACCTCCGATGTGCCAAGCATCTGGCGGCCGATTCTCGCCCTCAACCCGATGACCGGCGTCATCGAAGCCTTCCGCTGGGCCCTACTCGGCACCGGCGAAGTACCGCTAGCAGGCCTCGGCGGTTCCGTGCTGATTGTGCTGGTTTTGCTGACAACTGGCTTGCTCTATTTCAGGCGGATGGAGCGCACCTTCGCCGACGTGATCTGAACGGCGATCAAGCATGGCCAAGGAGTAGCGCAGACTCGTACGCTTGGTCTGGCGAATGACGACTGACCCAGTGCTCGCACGACAGGTTGACGCGATGCTCTTCATGCTCGTCGGTTTCGCCCTGGTCGGCTTGGCGCTGTATCTGCGGCTGCGAATCTTCATCGGCAAGCGCCCTGGCGGCGTTGACACGTGGTACTACCTGGCAAGCGCGGAAGCCATTCGCAAGAGAAAATGGTTACCGATCTCGTTGCCACAATATTTGCTTCACGACGAGACCGAGTCCTATCCAGCGGTATTCCCGATCTTTCTGGCGCTCTTACCCGAGCGGTGGCGTAAATCGTACTTCTGGTTGATCTCGCCGCTTATTGACGCAATCCAATTGCTACTCCTCTATCTGCTGACGTTTCGTTTAACCGATAGCGTTCTCGCAGCTGGTACGGCGGGTCTTATCTACGCTGTCACCCCGCAATTGATCTCGGAAACACGCAACCTCAATGGCCGCGCCTTCGCATCACTCCTGCAAACGCTATGCATGCTCGTATTGTTGCGCAGCATTATTCCGAGTGATGGGCCTTCCGCAAATATCACAGGGCCTCACGACTACGGACTATGGGCCATCGGAGTTCTGCTGGTTGCTGTGCTCTACAACACGCACACCAGCACGACGATCGCGTTTCTCGTAAGTGCCGCAACGCTTTCGGTCGTCTTCGGAGAACGGCGCTTGATCGTTGCTGGATTGGCTGGATTACCGCTGGCTGTGATTATCTCGGGCGGCTACTACCTGCGGGTCATCAGAAACCATGTCTACGCAGCCCAATTCTGGTTGGAGAACGTCCAGTTCACGCGTGCTCACCAGGTAAATGACTCCCCACTCTTTAGCATTCACAATGGCAGCGGCCGGCCGCATCGACAACACGGGCTCTATCGATCGTCGCTCTCGCTGTTTATTCGTGTAATTGGCGAAAACCCATTCATTCTGCCGGTGCTCGTCACTCCGATTCCCGCCAATGTCTGGGCGGCCCATATGTACTGGTGGGCTGTCGCCGTTTTGGCTTTATCGGTCCTGACGACATTTGGCGGACCACTCCGCATTCTTGGGCCGGGATACCATTACATGAAGACGTCGGTCTTTCCGACTGCGTATGTGCTCTCGGTGACCGTGAACATCCAAGAAGGGGCAATCTCGTGGGTCGGCCTGGCCCTGGTCATCTCCGTCATCGCAAGCTTCGCCGCGCTGGCCTACTTCTACCGCGTGATGACCGCACGTGAAACCGAACACACCGCGCAAACGCCGCCCGACCTGGCCGAGGCTGCTGCATATCTGGGAACGCTGCCGGGAGAGCGAGTTCTGGTGCTACCCACGATGTATGCCGATTTCGTGGCGTACGGCAGTCACAAAGCGGTGGTCTGGGGCGGCCATAGCGGAAATCTGAAGAAGTTCGCCGAGTTTTACCCGGTGTTGCGACGGCCGATCGAGTACTTCGTTCGACGCTACAACGTGGACTACATCCTGCTGGACGAGGCATACGTGCAACCCGTGCGGCTGGGGATCGCAGCCGACCTGTCACAGGTCCGACGATTTGGCGCGATGGCCATCTACGAGTTTGTTCGGCCGGCCGCGACCTTGCAGCCGGATCTCACGACGCTCTAAGCACGTGCGCACACGCGTCCTGGTGGACCTCACCCCGCTCGGTCCGGGCGGACAGAATGGTGGCGCCGGACTGGTGGCGACAAGCCTTGTTCGGCACATCGGCCGCCTGGCTCCTGAATGGGAGCTCGTCGTCCTGACATCCATACTCAGCCACGCGGAATTAGGCGAGCTGGACGCCGCCAATGTCCGCCGCGTCTGCACCTCGCAACCAGCCGACGACACCGCGTCGGTCACGCGCAAGACAGTGGGGCTAAAACGGTTCGTGCGAACCGGCCTGCAGCTGTTTCCACCCGAAGTACGAGTTCGTGCAAAGGACTTCGCCTGGCGGATGCGCCATTCAAAGAGGCACGCGAGCCTGCTGGCGGAGCTCGATCCGGACCTGCTGTTTTGTCCAATGACCGTGCCCTACTTCTGGCGGCATGGGGTGCCTCTCGTTGCAATCGTGTACGACCTCCAGCACTTAGCGTTCCCGGAGTTTTTTTCGGATGAGCAACGCCTCAATCGGACACAGCATTTCCACGAGGTTGCCGATCGCGCTGAGCGCGTCGTGTGCATTTCCGACTTTGTGCGTGAAACGATGCGCAAGCACATCGGCATCGACGAAAATCGCCTGGTTACGATCTATCCGGGTTTATTGCAGGAGTTCGAATCGCACCCCGGCGCCGAGGACATCCTGGACGAACACAACTTGCGGGCTGGCACGTATTTGCTGTACCCCGCCAACTTCTGGCCGCATAAGAACCACCGTCGACTGTTCGACGCACTAGCGCTGCATCGCCGTGGTGCACACGGACGAGCTGTGAAGCTCGTGTGTACGGGGGCGACCAACGGCGCAATGCTCGATCTTCAACATTACGCGGACTCGGTACTCGGACCAGGAGTCGCGGTGTTCACCGGATACCTCGCTACGACGCAATTGCAAGTGTTGCTCAGCCACTGTTCGGCGCTGATTTACCCATCTTTGTACGAGGGGTTCGGCATGCCTGTTCTCGAAGCCATGGCTTACGGCAAACCCGTGTTGTGCAGCACGGCCGGCAGTTTGCCAGAAGTGGCTGGGAGCGCTGCGCGATATTTCGATCCAACGGATACCGTTGATATCGAGCGTGCCATCGCCTCGTTGAATGACGACCCGGTCGGCACGCGGGAGCGCGGCAGAAATGGTCGAGTGCGCGCTACCACGTTCGGTTCGGCTGAGGACATGGCCCGGAAGTATATTGAAGTCTTCGAGCAGGTCGTGTGCCGCGCGTGATGCGCATTTCGGTCGTCACACCTTCTCTCAATCAAGCCAGGTTCATCGAGCGCACGGTTCGCAGCGTGTTGGACCAACCCTACACTGAACTGGAGTATGTGATCTGCGACGGCGGTAGTTCCGACGGAACGCAGCAGATCATTCAGCCATACGTTAGACAATTGCGACTTATCTGTGAACCTGATGCTGGGCAGGCGGATGCCGTCAACAAGGGAATCGCTGCAACATCTGGAGAAATCATCGGCTGGCTCAACTCTGACGACATCTATCGAACCGGTGCCCTCGTGACCGTCTCAGCCGCATTTGCTCGCGACTCCGACCTCGACGTGATCTATGGTGATGCACATCTGATCGACGCCGACGATCGCGTGCTCGGCCGTTACTACACCGAATCATGGCGGCGCGAACGCCTCCTGGAACGATGCTTCTTGTGCCAGCCGGCGGTGTTCTTCCGTCGCCGAGTCGTAGATCGTTTTGGGTTGCTCGATGCCGAGCTTCAGTACAGTATGGATTACGAGTACTGGCTGCGACTGGCGCATGGTGGGGCACGATTTGCGTACTTGCCTTACACGCTTGCCGCGTCTCGACTCCACGCCGACACCAAGACCGCGCGTCAGGCCGTTGCGTTCAATGAAGAGATTGTGCAGGCCTTGAAACGCTATTCGGACAAAATCCCAGATGGTTGGTTGTTGACGTACACGCATGCGCTCCTGCAGCAACGACCTGGTTATCCGTTTCGTAACCCACTCGCGTTTGCGCTGTCTGTCGCATCGGTGTCGTGGCGGCTCTCCAAAACACTGAATGGATCCGTGAGCGGTCGGATGGCGTTGAGTACCTTACGCACAGTGGGCGCCGGCGCCGCCAAGACTGTCCTGGGTTACCCTGCGACGCCACCAGCCGCGTGACCCCCTGTCACCTCCGCCGGGTATCCGTCGACCTGACACCAGTCTTGCCTGGCGGTGAGAATGGAGGAGCAAAAGTACTGGCTTGCACTCTCGTGCGGTCAATGAGCATTCTTGCTCCCAGCACACAATTTACCCTACTCACAAGCGCACTGAGTCACCACGAGCTGGCGGAATTAGACTCTGAAAATACGCATCGTCAATGCGTGGATGTGGACCTGGCATCACAACTGCCGACGGGCCGTACCGTCAGCGGAGCGCGGTTGGCTGCACGCGTTCTGATCGATTCTCTGGTGCCGCCGGGAGCGCGCATGCATGTGAAGGATGCGGTGTGGCGGCTGGTCAAGGCGCGACGTCGCGGACGCGTCGCGCGGGAGCTGTTAGCGGACCTGCATTTCGCACCGTTCACCGCCCCATTCTTCTATGATCGACGAGTACCGGTGGTGAGCGTCGTACACGACGTGCAATTCCTGGACCACCCTGAATGGTTCGATGAGGCAACGCGTATCAGTCGCACACAGCATTTCAATGATGCCTGCGAACGAGCCGATCGTCTCATCTGCGTGTCCGAGTTTGTACGCCAATCGGTGCTCGCTCACACTCGGCTGCCGGCCGAACGCGTACAGACGATCCACTCCACTGTTCTACATGCCTCAACTCGCACTGACGACGATGCAGCCATCGCGCACCGGTTGTTAGAACAACTCGGAATGACCGGCCGTCGAGTTCTTCTCTATCCGGCCAATCCCTGGCCACACAAAAACCACCATCGACTCATCGAGGCGTGGGCCATGTATGTGACCTCGAGACCAGACTCCGACCTCGTGCTGGTTTGCACTGGCGCCCCGCTGGACGGATTCCAGCAACTCGAGGCCATTGCACGCGACATTTTGCCCGCCGGTAGATTTGCTGTCGCGGGGTTCCTCGATGAACGCGAGTTCGCAGCCTTGTTGCATACTTGCCGCGCAGTTGTCTTTCCCTCGCTCTACGAGGGTTTCGGCTGCCGGTCCTGGAAGCCATGTCTTGCGAACGGCCAGTACTCTGCAGCAACGCGACGAGTTTACCCGAAATCGTCGGTGAGGGTGCTTTGTTGTTCGACCCCGCCGAACCTCATTCGATAACCTGTGCGATCGAGCGCCTGGAGGCCGAGCCCCAGCTGGAGAGGGCGCTCATCAAACGTGGGCGCGAGCGCGTGGCCGCATTTGGCACGGTGTTCGACGTCGCCGCAAAATACCTTGACGCGTTTGAGGATGTCGCGGCGACGCGGCGTCGATTAACGTGATCAGCGAGATAGCGGACGGACCGCGGTTGAGCCAGTTAGAAGGAAGCTGGCGCGCGTCCGTGCCATCGTAATTAGAAAGCGCGTGTAAGCCAGTGCGATTTCGGGCGTCCATCCGCCGCCGTGCTGCCTCACGATGCGCAGAAACTCGCGCCACGATCGCATCTGTCCGCTCGCAGATTTCGAGCCCGGGTGCCACCGAAATGATGCAAGCGTACGAGCCGCATATCGGACATGCATCTGGCGCAAGCGCAGCCAGAACTCGTAGTCCATGCCGTAATCGTATGACTCATCCAGCATGCCAATAGCTTCAAATACACGACGCCGCAAGAATACCGACGGCTGTGCGAGATAGTTGCCACCCCGAAGGAGCCGCCGAAAGTCGTATGGACCCGGCCGCTCCGACCAGAGGAACTGGCCGTTGGCGCCGATGACCTCGCAGTCTCCATAGAGGACATCCATCTGCGGAGCCACACGAAACTGCTCGGTGACGAACTCCAAGGCCCCGGGCGCGTAGAGATCATCTGCGTTGAGCCAGGCCACAATCTCGCCAACGGCTGCGTGTATGCCCGCGTTGATCGCCGCCGCCTGCCGCAAGGCAGGTCGCGATAACCAGATGATGTGCGGATGCTGTCGCACAATGTTGTACGTCCGATCAGTTGAGCCGCCGTCGACGACGATATGCTGGAGCCCTGGCAGCGACTGCGCTTCGACGCTCGCGAGACATTCCTCCAGATACGCCGCCGCGTCGAGAGTCGGAGTGACGACAGTCAGCGGTGCGGAGTTCGTCAACCCCGAGTGTCCGCCGGCCACTCTGCTTCGGGAAACCGGTTCGGTCGCGCCATAAGCACGTGCCACTGGAAGCCGCGTGGAGCGGGCTCCACCGGCCATACACGGTAGATCTGGAGCCCGGCGGCTGCCGCGACGGAGCGCAGCCAGCTTCGGTCGAAAATAACTGCCGCCGTCGGATCCGCGTCGTTGGCATACAACGCGTTTTGCCTGGCGTGCATCATCGGGAATCCGTCGGCTTTGTCGAAGAGAAACCAGGTGCTGTGGAATACACCGTCTGGCGCGAGAATGCGAGAGACTTCGTTCAAGTAGAACACGGCGGCATCCTCCGCGAGATGCGGGAAGGCCGCCCACGCCTCGACAAATGAAAAGGAGGCATCCTCGACGGGGAAGGGGAGCACTCGTGGCTTGCCGAAGCCCGGGTTGAGCTGATAGTCAAAAACGTCCTGGTGTAAAAAGCTGAATCCATCAGCAGCAGGTGCCAGATGGCGCTGGCACCACCCGACCATGCCTTGATGCGGATCGATCCCGACGTATCGGACAGGTCGGGATCGCTGCTGGATCAATTGACGCGCCAGCCTTCCGCACCCACAGCGGAACTCGAACACGCTGCGGAATGCGCTCACTTCAACAAAGTCGAAAACAGGCTCACCGCGAGCATTATCGTACGCAGCGGGATCGGGTTGACCGATGAGCTCACGCATTTCACTGGGCGGGATTGGTAGTTCGCTCTCGGCCGCCGACGGACCTGAGTTAGACGGTACGTGAGCGCGGCCGTCGACGATTGGAACCTCTGCCGTCCGCAAAGGTACATGCGCGGCCGCGTCGTTGGTGCCCTCAGCAACCTCGCGCAGAAATCGGTGGTACGCCGAGACCACGTGCTCCGGATCGCCATCGTCGAGCACACGTTTGTCATGAATCCAGATTGCGCGGGTGCATTCGCGGACAACGAATTCAGGATTGTGCGTGACGATCACCATCGTTGTGCCGCACGCCGTAAACTCGCGTAAGCGCTGCGTACACTTCTCCTGGAACGCCTCGTCTCCCACCGACAGAACCTCGTCGAGAAGGAGCACGTCGGGCTGACACTCCGCCGCCACTGCGAATCCCAAACGCGCCGCCATGCCGGTTGAATACGTACGCAAGGGCGCGTCGATGAAGGCTTCGAGCTCGGCAAACTCGACGATCGCGTCGAAACGGGCTTTGATCTGCGCCCGTCGCATTCCCAACAGCGCGCCGTTGAGAAAGACGTTTTCTCGGCCCGAAAGCTCTGGGTCAAACCCGGCACCGAGCTGGAGCAAGGGTGCCACCCGGCCACGCACGGACGCGGACCCTGTTGTGGGTGGTAGGACGCCAGCAATGACCTGCAGGAGCGTGCTTTTTCCAGCGCCGTTGCGTCCAATCACTCCGACTCGCTCGCCGCGTCCAATCGACGCGTTCACGTCGTGGAGCGCCCAGAAAGCATCGAAGCGTAACTCGCCGCGAATCGCCTGCAGAAGAAACTCTTTGATACTGCGAGTGCCGCCGCGCGGGACGTTGTACCGCACGCCGACACCTCGCAGCTCGACGACAGGTGGGCGGACCTTCTCGTCAGAGATAGGCGACGAAGCGCTTGCGAGAACTGTCAAAGAACCACCAGCCAAGACCGAGCGCCACCACGGTGAACAGTATGGCCGCGATGAGAGTTAGCGCGTCCGGCAGAACGCCGCTGTAGATCGGCTGCCGGAACAGCTGGACCATGTAATAGACGGGATTCAGGTAAAGCAGGAGCCTCCAGCGCTCGGGAATGATTTGCTCTGGGTAAAACAACGGGGTGAGATACATCCAGGCGACGAGTACAACCTGGTAGGTGTACACGGCATCGCGGAAAAATACCGCGGCCGCGGACAGAACCAGTCCAACTCCATATGCAAAGAGACCAAGCAGTACAGCCGAGAACGGCAAAATGATGATCGCCCAGGAAAGCGGTGCCCCCGTCACGAGCATCAGCAGGCACAGTGGGATAACTGCCAGAGCGAGATTGATCAGGCCAGCGGCAATGCACGCGAGCGGAAACAGCGAGGCTGGCACGTAGACCTTGCGTGTCAGCCCAGCGCTGTCGAGGATACTCGAGCTCGCCGAAACCGTGGCTTGCGAAAAGAAGGTCCAGACGAGGTATCCGGAGAACACGTAGACCGGAAAGTTCGTGATCGTATTGCGAAACAGACTGGAGAACACGATGCTCGTGATGATCATCATCAACAGGGGGTTGAGCATCGTCCAGAGGATGCCGAGAACAGAGCGCTTGTAGCGCACCTTCAGGTCGCGTTTTACGAGCTCTTGGAGCACCTCGCCGAATGTGAAGAGTTCCCGCAGCGGCGCCAGCAAACCGCCGCGCACATTGGTTGCGTCCGCGGGGAAAGCGATGGTCGACTCCGCTCGAGTCACTTTTCGGCAATCACGGCGTACTCGCCCGCGTCGCGATAGTGGGCCTGAGTAAACCCGCCAGCCGTCGGGTAGAAGATACGTGCGCTTGGGAATCCGGCGGTCTGGCAGATGTGGAGTAGCACTTGTGGAAAGATAGGGCGTTGGTGGGTCAAATCGACAAAGAACGTCTTCAGTGCCAGATGACTTTCAGGATTGACGGTTTCGGCAATAAAGAGTCCGCGCGGCCGCAAGCGGCTGTACGCGATATCGATGAGTCCTTGGAGCTGGCTCGATTCGACGTGCTCGATGAATTGCGCGGAGAATATGACGTCGACTGATTCCGGCGCCAACTGCTGCAGGTATTCATAGGCGTCAGCTAGTTCGACATGTAGTCCACGGTTGCGAGACTGTTCGACCATAGCTGGATCAAGTTCGACACCGACAGCCTCAATGCCTTGCGAGCAAAGCAGCTCGAGGAATTCGCCACGTCCCGAACCAAGATCGACGACCTTCGTGTCGCCCTTCAAAAACTGCAGGTACACGCGCTGACGGTCGGCAATGAATTCCTCAGAGCCGCGGAAAAGCTCGGCGAAGCCAGCCGAACCTGGTGCCACGGCGAGCGCTCGGCCATCCTCGCCATAACCCATCGCGCCTGCCAGATCCCGCGACGTTTCGTAGGCATCGGCCGCCATATAGGGCCGAGCGCTGAAATACATCTCATGGCGGGCAACGTCGTTTGCCAGCGCAGACATCCCCTTCACGATATCCCGAATTTGAGCCTCTACGGCTGCGACTTGCCCCCGCGGAGCAAGCGTTTTCACTTCGGCAGCCTGGGCATCATGCTCCTCAGCTAGCTGGCGCATGAACGCCGCAAAGGCGAGGTTGACCTCGCCCTGATAGTGGTTGTGGTATCTCAGCAGAAAATTCATGGCGTGCTTCATCGCGACACCTGCCGTGCCGTGACTACTATCGCTAAGGTCCATCGGCGGAACAACTGGGGCGAGTCGAGCTATTGGTCGACGCGCCTCTTGCCGTTCTGTCTGAGTCGCCGATGCCCGGCGGAGGCCTTGTATTCCGGCAATAAGGGCCAGGCGCTGTTTCAGCGCGTCGGCCACGCTCGATCGCGAATACTGCACCTCCATATCCCGTCGCGCGGCGTCACCACGCGCTTGTGCCAGCTCCGGTTCGTCGCGAACCAATCGCATCAAACGCGCCGCTTCGTCGACTCTTGGGCTCGCCCACCAGGCTCCGGCGGGATAGGGCCCGAGATTGTTTTCGAGCTTTACCAGGTCGAACGGTACAGGGAAGCTGTTGCCGACAGTCATGAAGTCGGTGTTGCCTGACCAGTCGGTCGCGATCGCTGGCTTACCCAGCGCCATTGCATTTGCGATTGGAACGCCGAGACCTTCCGACCGGTGCAGCGACACGTACGCATCGCACGCATGAGTAAGGTCCCGCATCTCGTTTGACGTCCAGTATCCGGTGTAAATGCTAATGGGATGATCGCCCGCGGCAGACTGCATGCGCTGAAATGACGCATGGTCCAGGTGCTCGTTTACGCACTTGATGACAAGTCGAACATCCTCAGTCTTTGCGAATGCTTGTTTGAACGCCTCGATGAGCGCCAGCGGATTCTTCCGTTCGAAATAGCTCGCAAAATCGAACACGAACAGAAACACGTGCGTGGTAGGACGCACACCAAGACGTGCGCGTCCAGCATCTCGGGAGCCGTCCGTACCTGTACCCGCCAGAACCGGGGGCATCCTTACGATTGGCACAGGCGAGACTTGAGCAAGCGTATTGGCAATGTAGGAGCTACAGGCCCAGATTTCGTCATATTCAGGTAATCGGTCGCGCCACTCGTCTGGAAAGGTCGGCAGTTCCCAGAACCATACGCCTATGTTGTAGTGGTCTCGGAAGACGTCATCGCCGACATGCGACTTCACTACGAAGTGCTGGTCTGCGTTGACACAAACGATATTGATGCCATATGGCAGGGTTCCATCGATCCTGCCGAGAGATTCATCCTGGGAACGATTCGGAGAGAGCTCGGATAAATCTCTGAGACCGAGCGGGACGCCCAGGCTTTGCAATGCGCCGACAAAACCTCGCGCAACGGCTCCGAGGCCGGTCTCGTTCCGCAGATAGCCAAGTACGTTGACACCAAGTGGTGCACGGGCAGCACCATTCAAGCCATCGCGCACCTGGACCGACTGTAATTCGGGCCACGCAGCAGGGTCTGCCAGACGCGGGTCATATCCAAATCGATCAACGCCGTGTGTCTGAGCCCAGCTGAGGAACGCTTTTTGTTGGTTGCCCTGCGCCTCCGGAAATGCGACACGAGCCTCGAGTGACTCGGCCAGGAGATGCTCCATCAGGCGGCTGAGGCCGTCCGCCGGTGGGCGCGATGACCACTCCAAGAAGGAGTCGGGCCCAGATTCAAATGGATTTCCGAAATGCGAACGTTGCTCAGCGGGTAGCCCGGCGTAGAGACTTCGGTGCAAGCGGCTGATCGCAAGACTGTTGTCAAAAATTGCCCAGCGGTACGGCCAGAGTCGACTGAACGCGTGGCCGGCCTGGTGCATCGCTTGCGAATAGTTGTCAAGCAGAAACGCCAGCGAAGTGCCCTCTCCGACAGTGATGCGGTTCTGGTGTTTTGAGAGCTCACGGGGGCTAGCCGGATCGAATCCGCTGTAGTGAAAAAAACCTAACGGTCGTCCATTGACTAGGACATCGTCACCTGTGCGCTGCAGATGTCGCGAATGGAGATTCCAGTAGGCAACGTCATACGTCTCGTCGCGGAGGATCGATACGCCTGTGAACAAGCTCGGCGTCAGATCCATCCATTTCTGATCGACGAACAGCCCGCCGGCGACGTCGACGCGACAGTGATCGATCAGTCGCTCATGCCACCACTCGAGCAATCGGTCCACTTCGGCGGACTTGCGTAACCCAATGAAGCCGAGGTTGTAGGCGCCAGCAATCAGAATATCCTGTTCCGACGGGCGACATCCATCCAGCGGAATCGGATCAAGCAGATGAGGGATAAGCAGGACGTTAGCCTGCTCGAGTTGCGCCCACATCTCCTCGAGCGGTCGGAAGACGATGACATCCGGATCGAAGTAGGCGACCTGGTCAACCTCGAAGTCACGCATGATTGCTGACATCAACGTCGGCTTCACAGCAGTTGAGAGCTCTGTGACGTCGTACTTGAACGCCATCTCGAGAAATTGCGGAAGGCGAAGGTCGTCAGGCCCGAGAACGGTTACGGATTGACCAAAATTAACGCCATCTGGCGCTCCGTCCACAAAAAGCACGAAGAACCGGTCGTTCGGATGGTGTTTCAGGTATGACGTGGCCAACAGCGTCGCCTGAGCGATGTAGTTGCGTGCAATGATCGTGCAAGCGGCTCGTCTAGGAGCGTTATTCGACGCCAAGTACAGCCATCCTTTCGGTTGAATCCGGGCTCGATCCGCGTCGCTCCGATCCGGCAAGCAGCCCATTGTAGATGTCGAGTACCTGCGCGGCTGAACGTGCCCAAGAGAACCCCTGGGCGCGCTCGCGGGCATGGTCGCGCAGATTTGCCCTGAAACTCTCATCTCCCGCAAGTGCGCGCAGACCCGTGTAGATGGCGTCAGGATCTGCCGGATCAACCAGCACACCGGCATCACCAATGACTTCGGGTAGCGACGTGGTGCAGGACGTCAGGACGGCCGCCCCGAGGCTCATCGCCTCGACGACGGGAAGACCGAATCCCTCGTACAGCGACGGGTAACAGAATGCCGTGCAGTGCGCGTAGAGCCATGCCAGGGAGTCATCATCGACGTACCCGAGGCGCAGGACGTACCCAACGAGGTTCAGCTCACGGATCCATTCGCCCAGGTCATCCATGAGCCAACCCGCGCCGCCGACGAGGACCAACGGATCTGAGGTTTCGCCCGACGCGCGCAATCGAGCGTACGCCTCGAGGAGGCGCCGCTGGTTCTTGCGTGGCTCGCTTGTGCCGACGCACAGCCAGAAATGCCGCGGTTGCAGCTGGTCGAGTTTGGGCGGTCTCTCCTTCTGCGCGGCGCCGACGAAGCGGCTCGACTCGTACACCACGCTGACGTGGTCCGCGCGGAAGTGCGGAAACATGTCGAGGAATCGCTGGCGTGTGAAGTCAGAGACGGCCAGGATGTGATCGGCGTACATGCTCGCGTCGAAGACGCCGCGGAAGCAGGTGTACCAGTTCGCTTCGGTAGTCCATTCGGGATGGTCAACAAAGGCGAGGTCGTGCAACGTGTACACCAGCCTGGCACGCTTGAGCGTGGTCGGGCAGAAGAAGTTGTTCGAATGAACGATGTCAGGCATGCCCAGTTGCTGTTCTAGATCAGCGGGTGGATCAGCCCAGAACGCGTCCAGGTCCTCGAACGACGCATGGCCGAGGCCGCGCACGACGTTGGGTTCGGCAGCAGGAAGAAACGTCGCGCGTGCCCAGTCCGGATCCCAGTAACCCGAACCAAAGGTCGGATAGAGAATGTAGGTATTGCCGATCCCAGTACGCGTCAGGTGGCGCACCAGGCTCTCTGCAAAGTAGCCGCACCCCGCCTTGAATTCGCCAGTTTGACTGACATCAAACCCGATTCTCATCTGACCAACCACGCTCTTGCGTGTGCCCGCATCGACCAGTAGAGCAGCTTCACGCCGTCCTTGAGCCAGATGATGACGGTAGCTTTCACTGTCGTCGATATCCCGTGGTTCCAACGTACTGAAGCCCAGATTGCAAACATGGCCAGCGACACGGCGAAGCGCAAATGCTTGCTCGAGTCAACCGACGTCGCCTCGAGGCGGGCGTGCGCGTAGTTGTAGATCCATTGATCCGGGACGTAGCCGAGCCGTTCGCGCATCATGTTGTTAACTTCGACATGCAGCCGCATTCGCTGGCGCCGCGACTTGATCTCGGGATGCAGCCGCCAGCCGGCCAATACCCGCGGTAGGTGGGCGAAGCTCGCACCTCGCCGGCTCAACCGCAGCCAGTACTCATAGTCGAGCGCCACGTGGAGACGCTCGTCGAGTTGCCCAAACTGGTCAGCGACATCGCGGCGGAAGAATACGGCTGGTTGGCACAGAAAACAGATCTGCTCGAGGCGCTCGCTCGAGAAGGGCTCCGTGGGATATCTGCCGATTGACAACCCGTTCTCATCGATGTATTCGGCGTCGCCATAGACCACGTCAACACTGGGGTGAGTCTCGAGAAACTCACAGGCAGCGCGAATCGCGTCCGCGTAATAGATGTCGTCCGAATTCAGCCAGCCGATGACGTCCCCGCGCGCAAGGTCGATGCCCTTGTTCACGGCGTGGGCCTGGCCGCGGTCGGGCTCGGAAACCCACCTCAGCCTCCCGTCGTAGTGCCGCAGGATGTCCAGGGTGCCATCGGAGCTGCCGCCGTCCAGCACCAGATACTCGAGAGCGCGTCCGTCGACTTGCTGGGTCAACACCGACTGGATGCTGGCTTCGATGAACCGTCCTTGATTCAGTGACGGGGTAAGGATCGATACGGACAGCACGAATGGGATCGAGTCAGCGTGGTGCGGCGGCCGCTACCAGGATGGCATCTGCGAAAGCGTGCGCCACGGTGTGGGGTTCGTCGAAGCTGAGCGCCCGCTCACGGGCAAGCTGGGCAAGGTGGCCGAGCCATGAGGTATCACGCTCAATGCGCTCAAGAGCCGCGACCAGGGTTGCTGGCGTACGTGGGTCGAAAGCCCCGTCGCGCGATCCGACAAGCTCGACCAGATCAGCCGTACCGCTATGCAGGATTGGACGGCCGAATTTCATGGCCTGGAGAACGGCCTCGCCGACCGTTTCGTAGAGCCACGGCGCGACGAGCGCCAGGCAGTTTTGTAGGAGGTCCGCGAACTCGTCCAACGTGGGTGAGGACGCGAACGTCAGCGCGTTTGCAAGGCCCATGACTTCGGCCGCTCTTTGGAGAGTGGCCATGCCTGGACCCGGCGTTCCAGCGCAGACGAGCCGCAGGTCGCACTCGGGGTGTGTCGCGCGGTGCATACCCAGCGCGGTGAGAAGTACCCGATGATTGTGGCGGGCTTCGAAATCGCCTGACACGAGCAGATAACCGCCAGATCTAAGCCGATTGCGAGCCGGCATCCCCATGGCGCTGCCTACTTCTGATGGTGTGCCGACGAGTAATGGTGCGAGTGCCAAGGTGATGGCGCTTTCGCGAGGCAGCCGCGAGGCGCGTAGTGCCGTCTCTCGGACGCTCGCGGTGGTGCAGACGAGTCGGCTGGCGCGAACCCAGGTTATCTCGTAGCCCTGCGCCCGACTACGCCGTTCCGCGGCATTGAGGAGAAACGGCGAGGAGATGTGCTGCAGATCGCGCACGGCGACTACGACAGGGGTCGACCCAGCCGCGAGCCCGCTCAGCGTAAACGGACACAGCACGAGATCCGCGTCAATTTTCGCGAGGCGCCGGTCGCGCCACGCAGGCAATGCGGAAGCCCACCTTGAGTACCGCGATCGCCTAGCCCGACCGACCAGCCGTGACCACATCCGCTGCGCGCGCCCAGGCTCGGGAACGACCATGTGCCGCAGATTTGACGCCCGGGTCGGCCGCGCGCCCGCGTGACGCGCCGCACGCGAAACGATTACGAACTCGACGTCGGGCACATGCTGGGCCAAGGCCTCCACAAAGCGAATCGGAACCGACTCAGGCCCGAGATCCCCCGTTCCGAGTGGAGCTGTGAGATCAACGGCCACCCGCCCGCGCGTCATCTCGGCGTACTATGCCGCAGTTGACTGCCGCTGACCAACCTGCCTCCACTCAGAGTCCGGCGACGATCGCCGAACTCACGCTGGGGCAGCAGCAGTCGATCATCGGGCGGGTGTGGGCGCGGCGGCGGTCATCGACGCAGGTCGAGGCGCTCCTCGTGTGCTTTTTCTGCGCCGTTCTCCTTTGCCTGTTCTATTTCGAGGTCGTCTTCGAGAATCGGACATTTCTGCCGATCGGCGTCCCCGCTGAAGTAATGGGTCCGGCGCCACCCTGGCAATTCTCAGGAGTCGTTCGTCAGAACCCGTATCGACTCGACGCGGGCGGTTCAGCCTGGCAGCTAGAGCCCTGGGCTCGGATCGTCGCGGACAGCTACAGCAACCGCTTGCTACCGCTCTGGAACCCGCACCAGTTCTTCGGAACGCCACTGGCCGGGGATGCGCAACCCGGTGCGTTTGATGTCCTGCGTCTGCCTGCAATGCTCAGCGACACCGCATGGGGCTGGGACCTCTACTACCTGTCCCAGTCAGCCCTATGTCTAGTGCTCACATACGTTTTCGCCCGAAGCGTCGGCTTTCGCGTCGAAGCCGCGTTGTTGGCCGCTGCTGCATACGCGTTCAGCGGCTTCATGTTCATTCGCGGGAACATGCACTACGCGGAGATCTACCATCTGTTGCCGGCCATTCTGTGGGGCACAGAGCGGATCGTACGCGGCGCGATCCGTAGTGGAGTTGTCATCGTTGCAGTGGCCGTGGCCATGACCGTTTACGTGGGCATGCCGGAGGTCACGTTACTCGCGTTTCTGTACGCGGCATCCTTCGGCGCCTTCCGTGTTGGCTGGCTAGCCATCGCTCGACGGTCAGTCTGGTTCGCCGTGCATCGCGGGTTGTTGCTGGCCATTAGCTGGGTAGGAGGGCTCGGACTTGCTGCCCCGATGGTCGCGCCGTTGATCGAATACGTCGGGCAGTCGTACAGCATTCACCCGCCCGAGCGGGGCCTGGGTTTGTTGTACCTGCCCTTGCGGACCCTGAGTTACATCGGCGTGCCGTTTATCAATGGCTTGCCCACACAACCATTGACTGGATCCGCCTCGATTATGCCGCTCGACGATTACTCCGGCGCGGCGGTCCTGATGTTGGCAATCGTCGGGACGGTGGCCCTTCCCTACCTGGGATCACTGCGAGCTACCGCGACGTTTGCATTGGCGTCAGCTCTGCTCTGGGGCGCGAAGTTGTTCGGCGTGCCGGGCATTGCACAACTTGGCGATTTGCCGCTCATGGTCCAGACCTTGACGTACATCTTTGGGACACCCCTACTGTCGTTCTCACTTGTGTTGCTCGCGGGCGCCGGCGTCCACGCGCTAGCACAGCGCCTGGTCAGTGTCCGAGCAGCCACCGTAGCCGGGTTCGTCTTCATCGCGTACATCGCCCTCGCCGTCCGCCTGAATTGGCAGACGCTGCTGACCGCCGGCGTGCAGCATCTGTTTGGCACCGTCGGGCTGGCGCTCGTGGCAGGTGTTGGCATCTGGCTTTGTCTTGTCGTTTCAAGGCGGATTTCAGCGTCGACGGCCGGGGTAATGGTCAGCGTGATCGCCATCGGTGAGCTGCTCGTCCTTGCGCCGCATAACGTCTATTCGGATCGCGCTGACTCCCTCACGCGCCCGCCCTTCGTGGGATGGCTGCAGCAGCAAGTAGGCGCAGCACAACCGTTCCGCGTTTTCAGCAACGACGGTCTGCTCTATCCGGACTACGCAGGAGCCTTCGGCCTCGACGACCCGCGCGTCATCGACGGCCTCTGGCCACTCCGCACCTGGCAGTTCGTGAAGACGTTCCTCTCTCCCACCGTGAGTGACCGATACGTAGGCGGCTTCGGCCACCCGGAACTACCCACAGCGTTGTTCGGCAACAAGTGGTTAAATCTGAGCAACGTTCGCTTCATCATTCGGCCGCCCGGCGTGGGGCCGGCCGATGCGACCTTGGCCGAGGACATCGTCGCGGCGAACTACCCACCCACCGACGCGCTACACGCCTCGGAGTTTGCTATCGACGGCAAGCGCAAGGAAGTGCTGGTCCAGCGCACCCCGGGCGACGTGTCGTTCGCTCTTCATCCGAATGCCGCGCAGCCAACACTGACGTTTTCCGTTGCGCGGGATCCCACCGGACCCGCATCCGCCGTTGAGTTCCTCGCCGCAATCGATGACGGCCAGCGCCACATCGCCTACACACAGGCCCTGGCACCTCAGGACTGTGGCTGGGTTGACGGCACGATCGATCTCCGTCCGTATATCGGACACGACGTCCACCTTGTCCTGCAGGCGCGCACGCCGTATGGATCGAGCGTGTCCGCAGGCTGGGGAGACCTGCACCTGGCGCCCCTTGTCGACCCGACTCAATTTACGCCGGTGTACTCGGGCGAGGTCAGCATCTGGGAGAACACGCAAGCCGCGCCGCGCGCGTTTCTGGTCGACCAGGTCCGTAGCGTGACCTCCTCCTCAGACGCCATCGCGGTCATGCAAGACCCTGGCTTCGATCCGAAGCGTGACGCCGTCGTCGAGGCTCCCGTCGCCACCTCGTCCGACACCACTCGAGTCTCGCCCCAGACCGACCCGGGACGTGCGCTCATCACGAAGTACGAGTCGCAACAGGTGCGGATCGCTGTCGAGTCACCAAGCAGCGAGCTGCTCGTGCTAACCGATACGTACTTTCCTGGTTGGACGGCCACGATTGACGGCGCAGCTGCGGCGATTTTGCCGACCGATCTCGCCTTTCGAGGCGTCATGGTTCCGAGTGGATCACACGAGGTGACCTTCAGCTACGCGCCGGGGACTTTTTTCCTCGGCGGCGCGCTCGCGTTTGGTGCCGTGGCGCTGCTCGGGTTAGTCGTATGGCGGTCGCGCCGTGTGGAGGCGGGCGGGGCAGGCATGATCGCCGGCAACCCCGCACTGGACCCCTCCGAGCTGTTCGGCCAAGCCATCGGACGACTGTGGCAGCGCGCCGTTGCCTATAGCCGAAGCCACCTGGCCGAGTTCGCCGTGGGCTACGTTGGTGTGCTCCTCGCGGTCTCTGCCGCTACGACGATGGTGGCGTGCTATTTAGGCCTGCGGATCGTCTGGCAACTCGACGAAGGTGAGCCGCTGATCTTTGGACTCGCGACGCGCGTGGTCGCAGGGCAGCCGCTTTATCAATCGATCGACCGGCAGCCATTCGTCCAGGCCCACTACACGCCTTTGTACTACTACGCGATTGCGCTCATGCAGCTGTTCTTTCCGCCCAGTTTCGAGCCTGGTCGAGCGCTGTCGCTCGCCGCGGGGCTGATCGCGTCCATCGTGGTTGGCGCGGTTACGGTCGCGCTCACGCGACAGCGGTGGACAGGCATCCTCGCGCTTCTGATGTTCATCGGACTCGCATTTCCCGGGAGTCCGCTTCCGTTCCTGGGCCTGGAGCGGGTGGACATGCTGGGCATCGCTTTGTCTCTCGCCTGTGTCGCGGTGCTCGTGCGCGGAACCCATCGACGGCACCTGGTCATCGCTGGACTACTGGCCGCGGCAGCGCTCATGACCAAGCAAAGCTTGTTTGCTGCCGCCGCGGCTGGGACGCTCTGGTTGCTTACGATTGACCGGGGCAAAGCAGTAGCCTTCGGGGTCACAACCGCCGTCGGAGTCCTCATACCTGGCCTCCTGCTCGAATGGTCCAGTGGTGGCGCCTTCTGGGACAACATCGGTCCGGCAAATCCTGATCCGACAGCGCTCCCGTTTGCCGCGTACCTGTTCAGAGAGTTCGTCGTTATCCAGGGAATCGCGCTGCTGGTGGCGATTGCATTCGTGATCACTACGCGAGCGTGGCGGGACCGTCAGCTCCGCCTCATTGCGCTCTATCTCGTCTGTGCGGCGCTACCAGTGGCGGGCATCGCCAAGGTTGGCGCCAATCACAACTATTGGATCGAGCTTGCAGGCGTAACGTCGATCCTGGCCACGCTCGCCGTGTGGCACGGGCTCGCCAAACACCGCGTAGAGTCGCGCGGGTTTGTCTCCGTGCTGCCGATTCTGCTGCTTGGCACACAATTGACGTTGCTCGTCCCACTTCGCTTTATCCCCGAGCGCAGCGACACAATCGTCCCGCAGAGTTGGACCCTGCAGACGAAATTGTTGGACGAGCTCTTGAGCAGGAATCAACCCTTCGGTCAACTGCTCGATGACCTGCGCACCGAACCCGGTCCGATGCTCGCCGAATCACTGGACGCAGCAGTGCTCAGTGGTCATCCGGTGCAGTTTGAACCCTTTGCTTTCAGCATGCTGGAGTACCAGCGTCGGTGGAATTCCGCGCCACTGGTGGACGATATCTGCAGCGGGCGCATCAAGCTGCTCGTGCTCAGCTATCCAATCGAGTCTGATATTCATCCGGTTGGCCTGGTCGAATTTCCGATGTGGCCCAACAGCGTTTTGGCGGCGCTACGGTCAGTGATGAAGTGGGACAGCGAACGAGCCGAACGATGGTTGTACCGGCCGATTCCATCACCCGATGCGAACACAATCGCTGCGTGCCGCGCCGCGGCGGTGGCTGCACGCTAAGCAGTCCGACGCGTCGCCTACCGACGCTGCCTCGAGGCACCCCGGTCAGGCGAACCGGCGCGATGCTACGCGCGGCCGCGATTCTGGGAGTTTACGTCGTCGCCTCGGGTGTCTATACGTTCCCCCTGGTACTTCATGTCTCAGACGCCCTTATCGACAGGCCAGACACGCTCTTCAACAGCTGGGTTTTGGCGTGGGATGTCCACGCGCTGGCCACGAACCCGTTTCATCTCCTTGACGCCAACATTTTCTTTCCCTTTCCGCAGCCTCTGACCTACTCCGACATCATGCTTACCGGTGCCATCATGGTGGCGCCGATTGAGTTGCTGACCGCCAACCCGGCGCTGGGCCACAACCTCCTGACGTTGGCGTCCCTCGTGCTCGGAGCGTTCACAACGTACCTGCTTGTGCACGAACTGTGCGGCAGTCGCCGCATTGCGTGCATCTGCGGAGCACTGTTTTCATTCTCACTAATTCGACAGGCGCAGCTCGATACTGTCCAACTCCTCCAAATCGGCTGGCTTCCCCTTGCACTCCTTTTTTTGCACCGCGCGCTCAGGTCCGGCCGCACCATTGACTATCTGCTGTTTGCATTTTTTTGTGTGTGCCAGGCCCTTGCGGCGATTTATCTGCTGTTACTCGCTGCCGTCGCCATCGGCGTGTTTCTGGTGTTCGAATTCGCCACCAGTCACACGCTGCTGTCGCGCGGCCACATGACTCGCCTGTCTGCCGCACTCGCAATTGTTGTGGTCAGCCTGACTCCCGTGGCGTCGGCTTATGGAGCGACCGAGCGCCTCTTCGAGTTCCGCTGGCCATCCGACATGATCCGTGGTTTCTCCGCGGCACCGAGCGACTTCGTCGCTGTGCAACCAAGTAGCCTGACCTACGGTTGGCTGTTGGCGCGCTTCGATAACCCCGTTTTTACCAACGGACACGCGCTGTTCCCGGGTCTATTGATCATGCTGCTTGCAGCCGTATCACTGCTCCACTTCGCTCCATGGCCAGGGATACAGCCAGCACGGCGCGAGGTTGGAAGGTACTTGGTGATCCTTGGCGTCGCTGTTGCGCTTGCGCTAGGGCCATCGTCAGCCGTCAACGGAACGCTTCCCTATGACTGGCTCTACACATGGGTGCCAGGCTTCTCGGCGATGCGCATACCCGCTCGATTCGACCTCCTGGGCTTGCTCGCGCTGGCTGTCCTGGCGGGCTTCGGCATGGCGTTTGTGAGCGATTGGCTCGCGCGGAGCGGGCGG
Organism: Chloroflexota bacterium; assembly: GCA_019239775.1. Taxonomy (GTDB): domain Bacteria; phylum Chloroflexota; class UBA6077; order UBA6077; family CF-72; genus CF-72. The sequence continues at coordinate 17,721 of JAFAZN010000056.1, read as the reverse complement.
AAGTGTGGCCCAGTGTTGACTGCAGTCGGCGCACTGGCGTTCATCGAAATGTTGAGCAGCCCTATCGCCCTGCGCCCCGTTCCATCGGCTCCGAATGACGGCGTGTACGGCTGGCTGAAAACCCATCAACCAGATGCAGTCGTAGGGGAAATTCCGACGCACGGCCCTACTGGCATTGCGACAATCGACTACGAGTTCCTTTCGACGCTCCACTGGCACCCCCTGGTCAACGGCTACAGTGGATTCATTCCGCCACAATATGCGCAGGTGTCGGATCAGCTCGACGCATTTCCTGATCCGACTGCCACCGAGGTGTTGCGCGGTCTGGGTGTTCGCTATGTCGTGGTCCACCTCGATCTGGTGGACGACGCAACACGGCAACGCCTCGCCACCCCCAACGCCTGCGCGCCGGGATGCAGCGTCGTCGCGACGTTTGGCAGCGACCTCGTCTTTGAGCTGGCGCCACTCCCAGATAGCCGCACGTGGCAAGCTCATGCACGGCTCCAGGTTCCCACTCGCGTGGCCCGTGGGCAACTTGCATCGGTCACATTGTCGATCGTCAACGACACGAACCAGGCGATGGTTCTCCCCACGCGCGGGGCGCTGTTTGCTCAGGTCCAGTGGGACGACGTGACAACCTACGTGCCTGGCCCGGACGATCGCTTGTTCCTCGACCCCGGTGACCAGGTGGTGCTGCACTTCCCATTAGGCGCGCCGCACAGCATAGACTTGGCCAAGGAGGGAACGGTACACGTGGCTCTCACGGGCGCTCTGCAAACGCACCTTGCCCAGACCATCGAGGTCGCCGACCTGGCTACCAGCGCCCAGGCAGCGGGTCTGTCGGAGAGCATCGAACACGTGCAGGTGCCAAACTTCGTCCGCGCCGGTGCGCAACTGTCCCTCGACGTCATCGCTCGAAACAGCGGCCAGACTGTCTGGCTCGCCCAACAACCGACGGACCCCGCTGCGCCAGGCACGGTCGGCCTAGCCGCACGGAACTGGATCGCGCCGGACGGTAGCGCATTACCGCCCCTGACTTACAGCACCGCCCATGTCGACTGGACGGTCAACCCCGGCCAGCCGGCCGCTTTCACGATTCAAACCCAGGCGCCGCAAACACCCGGTCGCTACCAGCTGGTCCTGGACATGGTGAGCGAGAACGTGGCGTGGTTTTCCGATGTCGGTGGGGGAGCGGAAACTCTGGTCCCAATTGAAGTGGTGCCGTGACATTCAGCGACAAAGTCGGGGCGATCGCCGCGTGCCGCACACCGTTGGTGGCGCCACGTTAGGCGCACCAACGCGGCTCCCATCAGGCTCGGCTGAACGCGACGCCACAAATAAACGTGCTGCTGCGTGGCGGCGCTCCGGTCGCGTCATCGCGCTGTACACCGTCCTCGCGGTTGTCTCGACGTTCCCGCTCGCGTTGCATCTCGCGGATGGGCTTGTGGCCGCCCCCGACACACTGTTGCACACGTGGATACTCGCCTGGGATGTGCACGCTGCACTATCGAATCCACTCCACCTTTATGACGCGAACGTCTACTATCCCTTCCCGCTCCCGCTGACCTATTCGGACGCCATGCTGAGTGGGGCCGTCCTTATTGCGCCGGTCTTGTTGTTCACCAACAACCCTGTGCTTGCGCACAACGTGCTCACGCTGTTGGCTCTCGTGATGACGGCCGCAGCCATGTATTGGCTGGTGCGGGACCTCACCCAAAACGATTTTGGGAGCATCATTGCGGGTTGTATTTTTGGGTTCTGTGCGTCTCGGCAGGCGCATCTCGAACACGTCAACTTGCTGCAGTTCGCCTGGCTTCCACTCGGGCTGCTCTTCTTGCGACGAGGTATGCGTTCGGGAAAGAGTTGGGATTTCGGCCTATTTGCGCTTTTCAGTGTCGGCGAGGCTCTGGCATCAATTTATCTCGGGTTCATGATGGCAACCGCGTACTTCATCTCGATACCCGCGGAGTTCATTGCGCACCCAGCGGCCCGCACACGCAAGCACATTGTTCACGTCATAGTCTCTCTTGCCGTTGTCGGAGTGGTCGTCTTGCCACTGATGCTGCCCTACTGGCAGACGCAGCAAATCTATCACTTCCTCTGGCCGATGGACGTCGTGCGGGATCTGTCGGCCGTACCTTCGGACTACCTGTCGCCGGCTCCACAAAACCTGCTTTTTCAACAAATTCTGAGCCGATTCAACTCCGCGAATTATCCGACCGAACACGCACTGTTTCCGGGGTTCTTTGCATTGGCCTTGGCAATATTCGGCGCAACCAGACGCCCGATGAGTCCTGAGATCGCGCGCTATTCGCTCATTGGAATTGTCGCGTTCGTGTTGTCCTTTGGACCCTTCGGGCTGAGCCATGGTGATTCGCAGGGAGTGGCTTTGCCGTACTGGTATCTGTGGCAGTTCCTGCCAGGCTTCACCGCCATGCGCGTGCCGGCGCGCTTTGATTTCCTGGTGATGCTGGCCGTGGCCGTCCTCGCCGGCTTCGGAGCCGCCAGACTCAGTGCGGTATTTGCACGACGCACCGAACGGCAAAGCAGAAAGTGGGTTCCGATCATCGTATTGGTGCTGACTCTGATCGAAATTGTTCCGCAGCCTCGACCCGTCAACATCACACCCGTTGGAGATAACGTGCCGCCCGTCTACAGGTGGTTGGCCAACCAGGATCAGAATGCGGTCGTCGCGGAAATGCCGACTAGCGGGCCCATGGACCCAGCCACCTTTAGATACGAGTACCTGTCCACATACCACTGGCACGCGCTTGTCAACGGATCAAGCGGATTCGAACCACCGGCCGCAAAAGAGGTGGCGAGCCAGATTAATGGCTTTCCCAGTCCGACTGCAATCGAGCATCTGCGAAGCCTGGGTGTGCGGTACGTGGTTGTTCATCGCGACGACCTCGACGACAACGCTCGCCAAAATTTGGACCACGCGGATCTTGCCCAACTGCAGGTCACGGTCGCATCGACTTTTGGACCGGACGTCGTGTTCGACATAGGTCCACCCTCCGCGCCGGCCCCACTTGTGGATGAGGTCCAGTTCGAGTTTCCATCCGTAGTGGGGCATGCGAGTACGCCATCCGTAAACGTCAGCTTCTCAAACACCACGTCCAATCCGTTATTCGTCGGAGCCACCAAGGCGGTGTGGGCGCAGGTTGCCTGGAACGGGCGGTCTTTCGGCGAACCGATCCGACTGGACCTGCCCGTCTTCATCGAGCCGACCAACCGAGTTTCGCTTCAGGTTCCTGCCCCCATTCCTGCAGAGATTGGCGCGGCGGACTCCGCCCAACTCTCGATCCGACTCAGCGGGCCTTTCGACCTGGAAAACAGTCAAACGGTGCATTTCACGGACCTGCCGACCAGCGCAGGCAAAGCTGGTCTGTCGGGCCGACTCGAGCAGGTGCATGTTCCCCAGACGGTCCGCGCGGGAACCAGCATTGCTGTCGAGGTTACGGCGCGCAACCTGGGCCAGGCAGTCTGGTTGCCTGACCCACCAGGTACCACCGGTACGCCCGGGGTAGTCGGCGTAAGTGTTCGCGCTTGGATCGCCGCCGATGGAACGCCACGAGCTCCGTCTGAAAACAGCACAGCCCACGTCACCTTCGAGATCAATCCTGGCCAGGAAACCACGCTGGCCCTGCGCACGCGGGCACCCGCGGCGCCCGGCAACTACACGCTCGAACTCGACATGCTGAGCGAGAACGTCACGTGGTTCGAAGACGTCAACGGTGGGACCCGTACGACTGTGCCCATCCTCGTCGAGCCCTGAACGCTGGCTTTAGGGCGCGGGCCCACTCTGAAACGCGAATGCCAGCCACAGGCCGCCCGCCGCGAAGCCGAGTACGCGGGTCGTCCATACGCTTCTGGCGATGAGCGCCAACGCGCCTGCGAACGCGATCTCGTGCAGCGCCCGCAAATACGAATGATCGTCGGACCACACGTACGGCGCATACCACAGAGCCAACAGTGCGTACGCAACGCACGCGACGGCGAGCACGCTATCGAGTATGTCCAACTGATAGATCGCAATGACCAGCAAAACCATCGCGGTCAGCAGGACAAGTAGGGCGATCTCGAGGGCGCTGGCGCGCCATGCGGACGTCCCGAGCCCGAGCGTCTTGAGATGTTCGGAAAGTGCAACGAACGGTGGCCCGAAATTCACTGACCCCTGTCCGATCGGACTTGAATCCCAGCGCACCCACAACAGCAGGCACCAAACGGCGTAGCCGAAGAGCGGCGTCAACCACACCAGCAACTCGCGAGCCGACGTCTGGCGCCGTCGCAGCCATCTTGTTGCCCACACCGCGCAGCCCACCAGCGGGACGAGAAGCATCGTTTCCTTGGCCAGCATGCTCACAAGCAGGGCACCCGCGGCAGCCGCGTACCGACGGCGTTGCAAGAGCACGATCCCGAGCAGCAGCGCAGCCGCTTCCGTCAACTCCGCGAGATCTCGTGAGATCGTGACCACGTAGCCGGGATAGAGGGTCACCAGAACGGACGCGAACGCGTTCCGCCCAAATGCCGCGGTAAATAGGGCTGCGCAGTAGCTGAGGACACTAACTGCGAGGAGGTTGGCGACGATTAGCGCGGTGGGTACCAGGCGCCAACTTCCGGCCGAGAGCAGCCACACCAGGACTGGGTAGAGCACACGCTGCTGCCTATAGGCGGGCAGATCAAGTGTGATCCCATAGGCGGTCCTGGCGGCAGTCCAGGGTTCGAGCGCGAGACGGTAGTAGAACTGACCGTCGTAGGTGACGCCCGGCGGCCAGACGTGTAGGTTTGGCAAGGTCAACGCCGGATCAGTCAAGTCAGGCCCGGCAACGACGAAGAATGACGAATCGTAGCCCATCAGCCGCAAACGCCAGAAGACATACGCGGCATACAGCCCCGTCGTCAGCAATGCCACGACGAGAGGTGTTGCCTTAGTTGGCAGGCGTGTGGACAGCCATGTGGCAATCGGGTTCCCAACGGACGGCGCGGCGGTCACCACGCGCGAGTTAGTCCGCGTCGAGGCCGACGTGCGCCGGTTCTTGTGGCAAGCTCGGCGGACGGTTCCAGCCTGCACCGGGCGGCCGATCGTCCTCAGGCCAGTCGAATGGGTCTCGACTGTCAGCGTGGCTCATGAGCACGTGCCACTGGAATCCGCGCGCGGCTGGTCGCACAGGCCACACCCTGTAGATTGCGAGGCCAGCACTGGCCACCGTGTCTCGCAACCAGGAGCGATCGTAGACAACCGCGGCCGATGGGTCACGGTGACTCACATAGAGCGCATTCTGGCTTTCTGTCATCATCGGGAAGCCGTCGAATTTGTTGAAAAGAAACCAGGTACTGTGAAAGACACCGTGCGGAGCGAGAATTCGCGCAACTTCGTGCAGATACTGGAGCGCTTGTTCTTCAACGAGATGTGTGAATACCGACCAGGCTTCGACGAGGGTAAATGACTTGCTCTCTGCCGGGAACGGAAGGACCTGATCTCGCACACCATTCGGGTTGAAATGATAGTTGTATACGTCGTGATGCAGGAACGTGAAAGCGGGCGCAGCAGGGGCGAGGTTGCGCTGACACCATCTGATCATTCCCGCATGCAAATCGATTCCGATGTAGCGTTCTGGACGCGGCCGCTGCTGAATGAGTTGACGCGCGAGTCTTCCGCAGCCACAACCGAAATCAAAAACGCTCTTGAAGGCGCTCGCGTCCACAAAGTCGAAGATCAGCGCACCAGTTGAATTGTCGAATGCGGAAACGTCGGTTTGGCCTACGAGTTGGCGCATCTCGAGTGGCGGGATTGGCAGCTCGGTGCTGATCACGACTCGGTAGGCTACCACTCACCTGAGCTGACTTCGGCGCGGACACCTAGCTGCGAGAGCTAGGCAAGCATTGGACGGGTATCATGTCGCGCGACTTGATCCGCGTATGCGTGCCCTGTTCTCGCCGGCCCCTACGAGCGTAGGTACCGCCGACCAGCGGCCGCACTCTGGGTCGGCGGCCTCACGAAGCGTGGTCCCCGACTCCCGAAAGCCGCGGACGCCCACGTGGCTGGTACTGGGAGGGTTGTTTCTCGCGCTGTATGTGCTCACGATGGGCGGTCATCTCGACTCGCCTGACGAGGAGCTGATGTTCCAGGTGACTCGCAGCATGGCCGAGCACGGCTCGATGGACATCAACCAGACAGGTCTGGCCGAACAGCTCACCTTAACCGGAGCGGACGGCCGGACCTATGTCCCGTATAGCCCAGTCGCCTCTGCCATGAGCGTGCCGTTATATCTGGCGGCGAAGCCATTCGTGGCGCTTCTGCCCGTCGCGTATTCCGAGGTGGCGGAGCGGTTCGCCGTAGGCATGCGTGACGCATTCGTCACCGCGGTGGCATGCCTCGTGTTCTACGCCCTTGCCCTGGAGCTCGGCTTTGGCGCCACGGTCGCACTCGTCATCACGCTCGCGTTCGGCCTGAGCACCCTTGTGTGGCCCTACGCCAGGCATACGTTCAGCGAGCCTGTCACGAGTTTGTGGCTGCTTCTTAGCGTCTTCGCAGCGATCCGCTCCGTGCGGCGCGCGGAGCCGGCCTGGTCAGCGCTGAGCGCGGTCGCCATCGGCCTCGCGATCGGATCGAAAGCGACCGCCGGTTTCGGATTGCCCGCGTTGCTCATCTATCTTGCGGTTGGCGAGGCGCGCGATTGGCGCGCGCGGCTCGTCCGTCTGGCACCGTTTGTTGCCGTGCTGCTGCTCGCAGGCGTTGGGCTGGGAATAGTCAATTGGGCGCGCTTTGGCGATCCGTTCGAGACCGGCTATCACATCGAGGGCATCATCGATTTCGCTCACTGGACGGGCGTTGCAGGGCTGCTGGTGAGCCCGTCAAAGAGTCTGTTCCTGTATGCGCCTATCGCGCTGCTCGGCGTGGCCGGGCTTGGACGTATGGCTGTTGACATGCCGCTCGAGGCGGGCCTGTTCTTCTGGCTGGCCGCGAGCCATGTTGTGTTTCACGGTCTTCTCGCGATCTGGTCGGGCGATGCCGCTTGGGGACCACGCTACCTGGTACCGATCGTTCCATACGTCGTGCTGCCGGCCGGCGCGCTGGTGCTCTGGACGCATGGCCGAACGCGCTCACTTTCGAAGCTGGCGTTCTCAGTGCTGGTCGGCGTGGGCTTTGTGGTCAATCTCGCGGGAGTTCTGGTGGATCAGCGAGTCGCTTTCGTCTGGGAGCTCCAACAGGTCGGTGGCAATTTCGACATGCTCGACACATTGCGCTGGGATCCGCGCTATTCGCCGGTTGTGTACCAGTGGCAGGAATTCGATCGGCGCGTGGCGACTTTCGCCAGGTCGTGGTCACAGCAAGTGACGCTGCTCTCGGGAACATACGGCAAGGAAGCCGTCGACCCAATTGATGCCACCGCCGCTCCGGATTCAGACCTCTTCCCCCGTTGGTCCTCCGGTTCGGCGATCTTCACATTGAACAATCACGGCGAGCCCGCCCGGATGACCGTGCAGTTCTTCGACAGTCGACCAACGTCGCTGGGTCCATCAATGGTGCAGGTGCTCGTTAACGGCGCACCGCTGGCCTCGGGCATGGTCCAAGTATCGGAGTCGCCGGTGGCCCTACCTGATACGAGCCATCCGATGCTGCTCCAGGCAACGCTGGACAGCATGGTGGTCGGCCACGATTCATCGACAGTCGAGATCCGCTCCAGGACCTGGCAACCCGCGCGTGATGCGCCACCCAATCCGGATGTGCGCGACCTCGGCATCGAGATCTGGGATATGCAGATGACCTCCAACGGCCGCGATTTGCGGATTGAGGAGCCGGTGTTCTCGCCAATGCCGGTTTCCGATGCGAAACCGTGGAGCTATGAGCTGCAGATCTGGTTTTACACACCGCCGCATCTGGCGGATAACTGGCTGTGGTACCTGTACTTGTCCGGCTTACCACGTTGGCTGCTGCTGTTGGGGCTCATCCCACTAGCTGGACTGATCTGGTCAATCGTCGAGTTGCGACGCGTCAGCACGTGAAGTAGCGTTGCTTGTCCTTCTGCCCGTCGCGGCTGGCGTCACACTCGTCTTGGGATTGAAAGCACGCCTGTGCTGCTGGCGTGACGCCGTCCTCGTCGCGGCGGTGATTTGGGCAACCCTACTGGTCGCGATGACGGAGGCGCTGAGCGGCGTCACATGGCTAACACCGGCGGGCGTCACGGTCGGCTGGTGTCTGGCCCTGGCAGTCGGCATCGCTGTCGTGACGCGTATGCGCGCCTGGCCTCGCCTCGCGGGCGTTCCGTCACTGAATGGGGCGGTGGACTGGCCACATGCGTGCACCCTCGGCGCACTCGTCGGGTTAGTGGCGGTCCTGGCGTGCGTTGCGCTGATTTCGCCGCCGAATACGTGGGACTCCATGACGTACCACATGGCGCGCTTGATCCATTGGCAACAGGATGCGAGTGTCGTGCCGTACCGAACCAATATCGTGCGTCAGCTCTACCTTCAGCCTGGAGCGGAGTACATCCTCCTCCACCTCCAGCTATTGAGTGGGGGCGACCGGTTCGCGGGCCTGGTGCAGTGGGGTGCAATGCTGGGCAGCCTGCTGGGCGTAACGCTGCTCGCCGCCGAACTCGGCGCCGGTCGGGCTGGCGCGTTATGCGCGTCCATCGTGGCCGCGTCGCTGCCGATTGGCGTGCTGGAGTCCACGAGTACCCAGAACGATTACGTAGTCGCGTTCTGGCTGGTGTGCACGGCCCTCTTCGGCACGCGTCTGGTGCGGAATCCCGGACGTGGACATGGCTGGCTGAATGTGTTCGGTCTCGGTGCGGCCACCGGTCTTGCGCTGCTCACCAAAGCCACGGCGTATTTGTTCGTGCTGCCGATTCTGGTGTGGGTCGCCGTCGTGCTTATGCGACGGAGTCACCGCCGGTCAGTCGCACCGCTTGTGTTGGTCGGCGCCATCGCCCTGCTGTTGAATGTGAGCTTTTACGCCCGCAACATGCAGGTTTTCGGGAGTCCAACCGGACCCGCGGACGAGGGCTCACCGCAACTCCGCTACCTGAACGATGCCATGACACCGGCCCTGTTCGCGTCGAATGCCGTGCGCGATCTCGGGCTCAATTTCATCGCCACGCCGTTTTCCGCAGTGAACGTTCGCGCATTGAATGCCGTGCGACAGGTGCACGTCTGGTTGGGAGTCGATCTGAACGATCCGCGCACAACGTGGGGTACCGAAATGTTCGCCGAACAACCGGCTGGACTTGCCTTTGACGAGAACCGTGCAAGCAACCCAATCCAGCTTGTGCTGTTGGTCAGCGCGTTTGTCGCAATTTTGCCACTCCGCAAACGACTGAACCCCGCCGTAGTGCCCTATGCAGCATCGCTCGCGTGTGCATTCGTGGTGTTCGCCGCGCTCTTACGCTGGCAGCCGTGGCACACACGCCTGGAGCTGCCGTTGTTTATCCTGGGCGCTCCGCTGGTCGGAATTGTGGTGGAGCGCGTGTCTCCACGTTTTGCGATGATCCTGGCAGCCGGCCTACTGCTGAGCATGCTGCCGTGGGTGATCTACAACCAGGCGCGACCGCTGGTCGGCCCGCGCAGCATCCTGTTTATTGACCGCACCGACCAGTATTTCACCAACCGCCCCGGCGTGCGCCAGCCCTACGAGGCTGCCGCGGGCGTACTCCGGGAGCGTGGCTGCTCGGTGGTGGGCTTCGTGTCGAATCAAGATGGCTGGGAATACCCCTTGCGCGCGCTGCTGCCGGCCGGAGCGGAGATCGACCACGTCGGAGTGACCAACCTGACTGCCGGGCTCGGCCCATTCCCCGAAACGGCCGACCCACCGTGCGCGATCATGTCCTTCGGCGAAGCCGCCAGCGCCCGAACCGTCGACGCGGCCGGTCGCGTGTACCGCTCCAGTTGGACCGCTGGCTCCGGTCAGGACGAAATCGCGGTGCTGACGCCGGACGGCCAATGAGCCGCTTGAGCCACTCCCGGTACACTGCGGCCTGACTTGGCCGTCGCGCTGCCGATTCTGGCATTGATCGCCTGGGTTGTTGCCCTGTCCCAGGGGGCCCGGTCATGGCGCGACGGAGTGCTCGCCGGCGCGGTTGCTTGGGGCGTCGCGCTCGTCGCCATCACCGAGGTGTTGAGCCTGTTCCAGGCGCTCACTCCGATCGGCCTGACGCTGGCATGGTCGCTGGTCCTGCTGCTCGTGACAGTCTGCGTCGCGCGCCGACGCGCGTCCGGCCTCGCTTTCCCGCCGCGGCCGGTCCGCCACCTGGATCCAGTCAGCGTAGCGCTAGTCGTCTGGTTAACGGTCGAGGTGACCGTGCTCGCGGGCATCGCCATCATCAGCCCGCCGAACACCTGGGATTCGATGTCGTATCACATGGCGCGCCTGATCCACTGGCAGGAGTCGGGCAGCGTGGCGCCATACCCGGCGTATGTGTTGCGGCAGTTGTACATGCCGCCCGGCGCTGAGTTCGTGATGCTGCATCTGCAGATCCTGACCGGCGGCGACGCGCTGGCCAATCTGGTCCAGTGGGCGGCCATGCTCGGCAGCGTGGTCGGGGTGTCGCTGATCGCGCGCGAGCTTGGGGCTGGCCGGGCGGGTCAAGTGGGCGCAGCCGTGTTCGCTGCATCACTGCCGATTGGCGTGCTCGAGGCCACGAGCACCCAGAACGACCACGCGTTGGCGTTCTGGCTAGTGTGCACAGTGGCGTTCGGCCTGCGGCTCATGACCGAGGCGAGCCGGTCGACCGCGCCAACTTTCGGCGCGAGCCTGCGCGGATCGAGTTGGTCGACAGCGCTGCTGTTCGGCGCGAGCCTGGGCCTCGCGCTGCTGACCAAGGCAACCGGCTATGTGTGGGCGGCGCCGCTGCTGGTGTGGGTTGCGGCCAGTGTGCTGCTGCGTCAGCGGTCGCCGGGCCTGGCGCTGGTCACGCTCAGCGGCCTGGTGGCGCTGGCGATCAATGCGGGCATGTACACGCGCAACATTGAGGTATTCGGGCAGCCGCTGGGTCAGACCGATGAGGGCCTGCCTTCACTAAGGTATCTCAACGACACCTTCGAGCCGGGTCTCTTCGCAGGAACACTGGCGCGTGACCTGGGCATCAACTTCGTGGCCACGCCCTGGGCCGAGATGAACATGCAAGCCGAAGGCGCCGTAGCCGCGTTTCACACCTGGCTGGGTGTGGACCTGACAGATCCGCGTACCACCTGGAGCGGCGAACGCTTCCGCGCGCAGTCGACGGATCTGGCCTACAACGAGAGCTTCGCCAGCAACCCGGTGCACCTCGTGGTGATCGGTCTGGCATTGGTCGGGGCTCTTGGTCTGCCACGCGTGCGGGCGACGCGCGGCGGAATCTACGCGACCGTGGTTGTTGCGGGCATGCTCCTGTTTGCCGCACTGGTGCGCTGGCAGCCATGGCACACCCGCCTGGAGTTGCCCTTCTTCGTGCTGGCCGCGCCGGTAGTCGGCGTCGTCCTCGAACGCGTGAGCACGCGTCTGACGTACCTGGCCGCGGCGGCGCTGCTCGTGTACATGGTGCCGTACGTCATCTCGAACGACACCCGCTCCCTCACAGGAGCCCGCAGCATCCTCACCCGCAGTCGCACCGACCAGTACTTCACCAACTGGCCCGAGCTGCGTCCACAGTACCTGACCGCGATCAAAATGCTGGCCGACGAGGGCTGCACCCGCATCGGCTTCGCCGGCTACGCCGACAGCTGGGAGTACCCACTCTGGGCCTTGTTACCGGGTGTTCAAGAGGTCCAACAGGTGGACGTCCCAAACGGCTCAGCCAACCTGGCCACCCGTTCGGAGCAGGACCTTCAACTATGCGCGGTGCTTGCCCTCGGACCGGCCACTGGTGCCCAGGTCATCGCGCTGGACGGCGATGAGTACAAGGCGGTCTGGAGCGCGGGCAAGGACCTGCAGGCTGTCGCCTTACTCACTCCGTCACAGGCTGTCCAGGCGCCGTAGCGGACCGCATGAGACCGAGCCGCAGGCAAAAGGCACCGCGCTCGCGCAGCGAAACATCGGTCTCGAACCGACTCAAGTCAGCGCGAACGCTTGTGCCGGATTTGCCGGATCCGCTCCGTTTCGGCTGCCGATACCTTGCTTTCCGTCATGCGATCGGTGGTTCACTACCGACACTGGCATGACCAGGCCTGCGCACCAAGGCCGTAGCGCGCCAAGGGCTGAATTCATGCTGGCGTGCACTCACGCCAGGTGCGGCGGACGAGTTAGCCCGGGGCGTCGGCTGCGTTCGCCCAGTCGTAGTCGCAACCGCGAGCATATACATGGTGAATACCGGTTTGAAGTGGCCAGTCGATCTATGCCTGAATTTGGGCATCGTAAGCTACCGCTCGTGATCCTGCCGCAGAGCTGGCTGGCGTCGGCTGGGATGGCACATGCTGACGGCGCGAATGGTGCTGTGATGAAGCCTGGCGCTGTGCGTTAAATCGGGCTGGGTATACTGCGTCCAGTGGTGACCAGGCCAGCAGCCGAGGACACGCGCCACACACACTACCGCGTGGACACCACGTGGCTGGACCATGCAACGTGCGACGTCAGCATCGTCTTTCCATGCCTGAACGAAGCTCTTGGAGTGGGTGATTGCGTCGAAGACGCTTTGGCTCAGCTCGAGCACGCGGGGCTCGCAGGTGAGGTGATCGTCTGCGATAACGGTTCAACAGACGGCTCGGAGCTGTGCGCGGCGCGCGCCGGTGCGCGCGTTGTCCACGAGCCTGGGCGCGGATACGGCTCAGCTCTCCGCACGGGTATTCGAGCCGCTCAAGGTGAGTACATCGTCGTGCTCGATGCCGATGGCAGCTACGATCTCAGCGCGATCGCGGCCATGATCGACGCCCTACGGGCCAGGGCGGATCTGGTTATTGGCAACCGATTCGCTGGGCGGCTCGCGCCAGGCGCGATGCCCTGGGCACATCGCTACATTGGTAGCCCACTGCTGTCTGGCATTTTGAACCTGTTCTTCGGCACCAGTGTTGGCGACGTGCACTGCGGTATGCGTGCGTTTACGCGTGAGGCATACCACCGGTTGGCACTCAAGACTACGGGCATGGAATTCGCGAGCGAGATGGTTGCCCGCGCAGCCCGGATCAAGCTCAACATCGCCGAAGTTCCTGTGGACTATCATCCGCGCGCCGGATCCTCCAAGCTTCGTCGCTACCGCGATGGCTGGCGTCACCTTCGCTTTCTACTGATGTACAGCCCTACGTGGCTCTACACGATCCCGAGTGTGTTGTTGTTTGCACTCGGCTTCATCCTACTCGTGGCGCTCGCATTTTCTCCTCTGAATTTCTTCGGTCGCCAGTGGGACATGCACCTCGCGGCGGTTGCAAGCATGCTGTGTGTCCTCGGGGCGCAGGCGGCGTGGTTGGGCATTTCCGCGCGGACCGTCGCAGTCATTCACGGATTCGACCCGGAAGATCGTTTCCTTACGAGCTTTTATGAGCGATTCACGCTGGAGCGAGGTTTGATGCTAGCGCTGGCGTTTCTCGCCGCAGGCGCGGCGTTGAGTGGCTGGCTAGTGTTCAAATGGGCCACCCACGGATTTCCGCAGCTAGATGAGATACGGCCGCTCTTACTTGGCATCACGCTGATCATTGTCGGCGTCCAGAGTACGTTTAACGCGTTTTTCCTTAGCTTGCTGGGGGTAGAGACGCGCGTTGTACCACGAGCATAGCCGTGGCTCCGCGTCGAGTTTCGATACTGATTCCGACGCACAATCCGGGGCGTAGGATCCAAGACGTCCTCCGGTCGATTTTTGCGCAGGATGCTGAATTTGACTTCGAAATCGTGGTAGTCGACTCAACTTCCAGAGCCGAGGACGTCGAGTTCATACGTTCGTTTCCGATCCGCTTTGAACAGATCGCGCGACATGAATTCGGCCATGGACGCACTCGCAATCTGCTAGCACGCTTGGCACTTGGGGATGTTCTCGTCTACCTGAGTCAGGACGCCGAACCCGCCGGTTCAACGTGGCTACGTGCGCTCCTCGAACCGCTCGCCGACCCATCCGTAGCCGGAGTGTACGCGCGGCAGATCCCCAGCCTCGGTGCGGACCCACTAATCCGTTTCTTTCTGACGCATACCTATGGGCCCCAGCCGGCTCGCCGCCATCTCACGCGCAACGACACGATCGGAATCGACGACATTTTCTTCAGCAACGTTAGTTCGGCGATCCGCAAGGATGTCTGGCAGCGGTTTCCCTTCCGCGAGAATGTCGTCATGAGCGAGGACCAGTACTGGGCTCACGATGTTCTCCGCGGTGGCTATGACGTCGTCTATCAGCCCGAGGCGTGTGTATACCACTCGCACAATTACTCGCTGCGGACGCTGTTTCGTCGCAACTGGCTGAGTGGGGCGAGCCTGCGTGGACTGATTGCTGACCGCCCTGGTGCAATTGCGCAGCGCGGTCTGGAGTACACCGCCAGTCAGGCAAGATATCTGGTCCGGAGTGGTCGAGCCCAGTGGCTGCCGTACATGTTCCTGTACGAAATAACCAAAGCTGTCGGGTTCGGTATGGGAATCCGCTTTGGCCGGCAACGCGCCTGATTCGTCGATCCGGCGCGTGTACGCCACGGTCCTGTACTGGACCGAGGGCGAGCTTCCATTAATCGAACGCTGCCTGCGCAGCCTGGACGCCCAGGAAGCGCCGGGGACGGATCTGCGTATACTCGTCATCGACAACGGCTCTGGCGTGACCCCCGGCCTGCCCGGGCGTGCCGAGCTCGTGCGCCTGCCCTGTAATCGTGGCTTCACCGGGGGCCATAACGTGGGCATGCGCGCGGCGCTAGAAGACGCAGCTGACTTCGTATTCCTGATTAACAGTGACGTAGTGCTGGAGCCGAGCTGCGTCGCCAGACTACTGCAGGTTGCGCATGACGATGCATCCGTGGGGATACTCGGGCCCTTGATCTTGTCGGCCACCGCCACGGGCCAGATTGAGAGCAATGGGCTGACCTTTAACACCCGCACCGGACGCCATCGCCAGATTGATCGCGGGCTCGCGCCGACTGGTCTCAGTCAGACTCCGCATGCCGTGGATGCCGTGAGTGGCGCCGCTCTGTTTGCGAGGCGGAGCGTGCTGGAGCGCGTTGGCTTCCTCGACGACGCGCTCTACTTGTACTTCGAAGATGTGGACCTTTGCTTGCGCGCCCGCGGAGCCGGTTTTCAGGTCGTGGTCGTTCCCGGCGCGCGCGCATCACACGTCGGCGGTGGCAGTACTGCCCCGGCCTGGACGGGCACGACGTTCTATTCGGTGCGCAATCACCTCGTCGTGGCCGCCCGCAATGCACCCAGGGGTTGGTCGTGGCTGCTGCAAGCGCTGGTGATCAGTTACCACTTCGCATTCCTGCTGCGGAATCAGGAGCGGCGGACCTGGACGCACCTCGGCGCTTTGGTGCGTGGTTCACTCGCGGCATGGACTTCGCGTATGGGACCGCAGGGCAGCTTTGCACGTAGCCATTAATGCGCTGGCAATAGACCCGCGTCGACCGGGCGGAGATGGCACTTACGTACGTGAGCTCGTTCGAAACCTCGTCGGACTCAACGATGACTCACGGTACACACTGTTTGTCGCGCCCTGGAGTGTGCCGCTTTTTCCAGCCGAAAACGACCGGCTCAAGCACGTGATCTGTCCAGTTCCCGCCAGGTCGTTCACCGTGCGTGCGCTGTGGGAGCAAGCCACGCTCCCTCGGTTGGTCAGACGCGCTGGTGTGGACGTGTTCCACGCGCCCGTAAACGTCTGTCCACTCGGCATCACGGCGCCAACGGTACTGACGCTGCTGGAAGCGGAGCCATTTCAGCCGAACTCCGGAATTCCACTGCCACTGCTGGCCTACTGGCGCATCTTTCGCTCCGCATCGGCGCGCAAAGCCAGGCGTGTTGTCGCAATCAGCGGCAGCTCCGCGCGCGAGATCGCCACTTACATGCGAGTATCGCCGACGAAAATAAAGACGGTGCACTTGGGCGTCGACACGGTTCGATTCCGTCCTCCACCACACAACCAACCCCGCGATCGATACGTATTGTGGGTTGGCCGGTCATATTTGCGTAAGAACTTGCTGGGCCTGCTGGAGGGGTATGCGCGGTTGCCCAACACGTTGCGCCGAAATCACCCCCTGGTGCTTCTCGGTGTCGCGGGTTGGGCCGACGCGCAAGAGCAGCGTGCGATCGAGCGGCTGAAGCTGCGCGGCGACGTGCATATGGTTGGCCGCGCCGCGGACGACGACCTGCCGGGCTGGTATCAACGAGCGAGAGCTTTTGTCTTCCCGTCACTGCATGAGGCATTCGGCCTGCCGGTGCTGGAAGCGCTTGCCTGTGCCACGCCGGTATTGGCGTCCGACATTCCCGCTCTGCGCGAGATCGCCGACGATGCAGCAGCGTTCGTCAACCCAAGGTCCGTCGACGATATCGCTCGGGGACTCCAACGCGTGCTTGGTGATCCGACGACCCTCAACCGGACCGCTGCAAGGGGCCCAGCGCTCGCCGCACAATTCAGTTGGGAGCGTGCCGGACGCGCGACCCGCGACGTGTACGCTGAAGCGGCCACGTGAACATCCTGCAGGTTTGCCAGCGGTACTGGCCATGCGTGAGCGGCTCGGAGCGCTACGTGCAGGAGTCCAGCGAGCGGCTCGCACGCGAGGGCCACAATGTGACGGTCTATACCACCGACGCTGACGATATCGAGCTCTTCTGGCGGCGTGGATTCCGGCGTATTCCCCGAGGTGAGGACGAGCACAATGGCGTGTCCATTCATCGTTTCCCGGTTCGACACCTGCCGCTGCACTTCCCGCTTACCTTGGGCTTGAGCATGCTGCCGATACGCGCGGTGGACCTTCGGTTCCATCAGCCGTCGCCGTTCGTGCCGGACCTGTTCCGCGCGAAATCCGACGGCTTCGACGTGGTCCACACGTCTTCGTTGCCGTACAACAGCATCCTTTTTGCCGGCCTGCATTTGGCGCGGCGATCGGGAGCACGATTGATTACTACACCACACGTACACACCGGTCAGTCAGGTTCGTCACGCGTAAGTCGCACGTATTTGCGGCCTGCCCAACAATGGCTGCTGCACCAGAGCCAGCTGATCGTGACGCACACGAAGCTCGAAGCGGACTACCTGGTTGGCCGGGGGTTCTCATCGGAACGCATCCGAGTCATCCCGTGCGGTATCAATCCACGCGAACTGGCGGGCGGAAACGGCCTCCGTTTCCGGACGCGACACGGGCTGCCGGAGCATGAGGCAATCGTCTTTTACATTGGTATGAGCGCTTACGATAAAGGCACGCACCACCTGGTCCGGGCAATGAAACTACTGTGGTCTCGGGGTGTACAAGCTACCCTGGTCTTAGCCGGTGCCAGCCAGCCTCATTTTCGGCGCTTCTGGAATTCACAACCAAGGCCGGTGCAACAGCGTACGCTAGTATTAGGAGCTATCTCGGAAGCTGACAAGCGTGACCTCCTGGCCGCGGGACAGGTGTTCGCGATGCCTTCGCACAACGAGACGTTCGGCATTGTTTACCTTGAAGCCTGGGCGTACGGCGTGCCGGTCATTGGAGCCAACGCAGGCGGGATTCCGGACGTGATCACACATGGTGAGAACGGACTGCTAGTTGAATTCGGCGACATTGCTAGACTTGCCGCCAGCATTGAGCGTCTTCTTGAGGACAAAAACCTGCGGACCCGGCTCGGGGAAACTGGGCGAGGGCTTGTGCTAC
>JAFAZN010000500.1 GCA_019239775.1 Chloroflexota bacterium | reverse complement strand
AAGTGGCCGAGCCTGCGTGGCTTGCCGGGCGATAAAAGCAACAAAGAGGAGCAGTGAAGCCACACCGAAGACAAGGGTGCGTGCTGAACTCCAGCCGTTATCAGCTGCCTCGCCCACGATCGTGTACACACCTAGCATCAGTGACGACGTGATCAGGACTGCGCCAGGTACGTCCGCTCCGGCGGCCAAACCCAGGCCGGGCGCGGACTGGAGCAGGCGCATCGCCAGGACCACAGCCGCGAGTCCGATTGGTAGGTTGACGAAGAAGATCCAGTGCCAGTTGATCGCCTGGGTCAGCACGCCACCGGCGAGCAGTCCAATTGCGCCGCCTGCCGCGGCGACGAAGCTGAAGACGCCAATTGCTCTGGCTTGCTCACGTGGCTCCGGGAATAGTGCCACGATCATGCCCAGGATGAGAGCCGAGGCCATGGCGCCGCCGATGCCCTGCACGAAGCGCGCAACGACAAGCATCAGCTGGCTTTGCGAAAGGCCACACAGTGCTGAGCCAGCAGTGAACACCAGCAGTCCCGCGAGCACGATGCGTTTGCGACCAACCAGATCGCCGAGTCGGCCAGCAAGCAGCAGCAGCCCACCGAATGGGATCAAATAGGCGTTGACGACCCACGCGAGGCTGGATTGCGAAAAGCCGAGGTCGCGTTGAATCGAGGGCAACGCCACGTTTACGACAGTCTGGTCCAGAATGATCATCAACATGCCGGCGCACAGCACGACGAGTGCGGGCCAGCGTGACTGGCTTGTGGATTGGGCGAGAGATGCCACGGATTGCACCGTAGCAGATCGTTTCGTAGTAGACGATCTTTTTTTTGCAAACGACTCCTTTGATCTCCCTAACCTAAAATGGGGCGAGTTGGAGGCACCGCTGTTGGCAATATGCACACCATCCCTCGCTGTCCGGGCGGGCCGATGCCGACTGCAACATTGAACCCGACTGGCCAGGTTCCTCCAGCGATGATTGGGTCAGCTCCACCCGCCGCGGCTTGGTAAAGTGCTTGAGCTGTTCGAAGAGATCGTCGCGCACGTCAAGCCAATCCGCACGAGCCCATGCTCCCGAACGGCGATCCGACCGGTTCGCCCGGGGCATCGTTCCGCGAGGCCGTGCTGAGCAGGAATGGCTGACGACACACGCGTGCCCTGACGACGCCTTGCGCGCCATTGGTGCATGGTGGCAGGCGGCGTAAAGGGATAAGGTCCCGTAGCACCAATGCACGGAACCCCGACTGCCCCCGACGGTTGTCTTCGAACGTGGTTGGTTCTTCTCATCGATGAAGGAAATCCACGTCCGTCCGTGGCGGGAGCGACCATTGGGACAGCCTCACGACGAGGCGGGCGTCCTACAGGGCGGCGACGATGTTTCAAGAGCCCGATTGCCTGGAACGTGCCGAAGACGTCCGTGTAGTCGCGGGTTTCGACGCTCTCCCCGTCCCGGACGCGGAGCACGCGTAGGCCGGTCCCGCGAAAGGGACGCCCGTCGATCGTGAGCGCGCCCGTCCCTACCCAGTCGCCCACGACGATCTCCGGATCCGCGGCGTCGTAGACCACGACGTTTTGGATCTCGTTCATCCAAGCCGGCATGCTGGCCCATACCCGGCGGTAATAGATGGTGATCTCCTCGCGCCCCCTCAGCCGAAGCGGGGAGCCCGGAACACGAAACGGGAACTCGTGTACTGCATCGACCGCATACGGGTCCGCCGGCTCATCTGGGGACTTGTCGAGCATCGCCTGGCGGCAGCGGGCCAGCACCTCGCGGGGGTGGGAGCGACATGGCCTGTCACTGCTGACATTCGTTCCTCGGTTCGCTGCTGTTTGGTTCGGGGAGCCTAACCGAGCGGTGTCAACTCATACTTCCAGCAGGACTCTGCGACCACGCGGCTCTTGTCCCAGCGCCGATGCTGCCCGGTCGGCCCGCGGCGCGATCGATCGAGTCAGTTGTGGCAGGCGCGGGTTCAGCGGCCGTCCTCGTGACGTAACTTAAGGGATGCCGCGACCAAGAAATGACGTGAGCACCGGTGTCGCTGAGATCGAGCCGTTGGGCCGCCAACAAAGGACAGGTGAGCTACGGAAATAGACGTGTTCTCGCGCTCCAAAGAACGCGGATCTGGATCTCAGTATTTAGGAGATCTTGCGCATCTCGGACGTGCACACCTAAACGAGGTCCGCCTCTCACGTAGCGGGTGATGCGCGGGTGGAGCGAAGTGCGCCGTTGAGCAAATCATCACCTCGGCGTGGCAGATGCTCCGGGCAACGCTCTCACTCGGGTGGTTGGCGAGGCCGTCTAGCACGCGCATCAGGCCAAGGCGATTCGCCAACGATAACCGCAGCAACTAGCCGGGCATATATCCGAAAATGCCGAAAGCAAGTTCACGTATCGGACGCCAAGTTCATCGCGCAACTCCGCCAGGCGTGGCGCGACGGTGTCCGGCCCATCGACGCTATACGTCGCCGCATAAAAGCGCTCCGCTTCCAGGTCGGCTTCGGTGATCACCGGATTGGACCTCCGAAACAAACCCATCTCCTGGATCCGGTTGGCCGCCGGTTCCCGAAACCTACTGCTTCGCCGGGCGCCGGCGTGTGAGCCCACACAGGCGTTCTCGTGGCCGGGCGGGCGCCGCGTGCGGGAGACCGCGCACCGAACGGCGAAACAACGAACGCGACCGCTGGATCGGAGCTTCTCGTCCTGCATGATGACAGCGGTGCACTGCACGATCGCCGCGATCCCAGACGCGGCAGATTGGTGCTTGTCCGACCCGACGGCTACATCGGCTTCAGGGTCCAACTCGGCGCGATCGAGCACTTGCGCACGTACTTGGAGACGCTCTTCGTTCGAGATTGAGAGCTGGGTATTGCAGCCTCGATACCACGCCGATGGCCGTCCTTGGCCGCATCTCGCGGGTGGAGCACCTCAGTGCGCCCGACTTGCGTCGCAACTTCAGAAAATTTGGCCTCTATGATCAGCGTGCCGTTGAACGCGGCTGGATCGGCCGCCGCACGATCAGGCGCGACGTATACGGTTGCTGATCCTAGAGTGGAGGTTCCACGGGGGCGGCGTCGCAGCGGCGTAGTTGTACAGGCCAGCCATGGGTGTGAAGTCGGCGTGGTTTGGAGCTGCGTCACGATTGGTGGGGGCGACGCGAACTCTGCTCCTGTGCCGCCACCACATTGCAGGTCGCCAGAAGCAGCATAAGCACGAGCCCCGATCAGCAGGATCAGCTGCGATAGCGGAGCGCAACCGAAATCCGCTCGGCAATCGACAGCATAGGTGCTGCGTACCGGTCGACCAACTCTTCGAGCGTGGTGGTTGTTGGTCTCACGACAATGCCGACGGCTGCCAGTGGCGCGCCGCTGCGAGCAAGTACGGGCACGGCCAGTGCACGAGTATTGGAGCCTACCTCGCGATCGGACACGCCGTATCCACGCTCGCGGATTGCCTCCAGTTCCCTTTCCACCCACTCGCGAGTGTGGAATCCGTCACCGGAAGGTCCATCCGCATAGATTGACTTCAGTCGTGCCGTCAGGTCCTCGGCATCCAGGTGCGCCAGGAGGCATCGGCCGCTGGCGCTGATGTGCGCGGGGATGCGCGTGCGCCTCGTCAGGTCGGTGCGAGGGGCCGAGATGCCGAGCACCTCCACCAGGACCACCTCGACGTTGTCGAGTAGGGCCACCATGGTCGCTCGACTCAGTGCCGGCTGGCCGTCCAATTCCTGCTGCAAGTCCAGCAGATGTGAAAGCGCAACGTGGCGGACCTCGAGGCGATCGCGCACTGCGTTGGCATAGTCGAGCAGCCTGAGGCCCAGCCGATAGCGGCGACTTTGTGGATCGCGGACCAGTAAGCGTGCTTCAACCAGCGTCTCGAGCAGACGATAGGCTGTGGTGCGATCCAGGCCGACTGCCGCGGCTACCTCGCTGATGGTGAGGTCGTACGGCTCGTGCGCAAGCACGTCTAGGATGGCGACGCCCTTGCCGACGGTCTCGCTGAGACGCATGGTGCGTGGGCGCGCTGAGCCATTGATGGCTCGGTCGACCGTCGTCATTGCGGCCAGTATAGGGCACCATGTTCAATATGTGAACGTCACGACCGACTTGCGCGCATTGCATGCGATTACGTAGGATCGCACTGCACTCCGAATCACAGGGGGTCTGTGAGCATGCTGAGCAAGCAAGACAACGAGCTGATCTCGCGCGTTGGCCCAGGCACCGTCATGGGAAACTTCATGCGGCAGTACTGGCTGCCGGCCATGCTGTCCAGCGAGCTTTCGGCGCCGGACAGTGATCCACTGCGCGTTCGCTTGCTCGGCGAGGATCTGATCGCCTTCCGCGACACCAATCGCACGGTTGGTGTCATTCAGAACAACTGCCCACATCGTGGCGCAAGTTTGTTTTTCGGTCGAAACGAAGAAGCCGGATTACGCTGCGTCTATCACGGCTGGAAGTTCGACGCCGAAGGCAATTGCGTCGACATGCCCAACGAACCGGCGGAGTCAGACTTCAAATCGAAAGTCAAAGCCGTGGCGTATCCGACCCGAGAACGCGGCGGAATGGTCTGGGTGTATATGGGTCCGCGCCAGTCGCCGAACCTTCCGCCACTGCCCAACATCGAAGCCAACATGCTGCCTGAGGGCGAGGGCTCGATCTTCATCGGCATGCGCGAATGCAACTGGTTGCAAGGTCTTGAAGGCGACATCGACACCAGCCACTTCGGCTTCCTCCACGCGGGTGCGATCGATCCGGAGGAAATGCCGGGCGGAACCTTCTCGAAATACGTGACCAGCAACCGCGCGCCGCAATACGCCGTGCTGAACAGAGACTACGGCACAATGTATGGCGCGTACCGTCCCGCGGAGGAAGACAGTTACTACTGGCGTATCGCTCACTTCGTCTTCCCGTTCTTCACGTTTACTCCACCCGGTCCGCTTGGCGCCAAAGTCTCAGCCAGCTGCTGGGTTCCGATTGATGATGAGCACGTTCATCAGATCGGTTTTGCGAGAACGGTGCCGGGGCTGGTGCGGGGCGTGCGCGGTGAGTTGTTGCCGCGGACGAGCAGCCCATATCGGCGCTTCCGATTCAAAGCAAACAAGGACAACGACTACCTGATCGACCGCGATGTCCAACGTGCCAATAGTGGTCCAGATGGCTACACCGGCATCAGAGGCGTTCAGATGCAGGACCAGGCGGTCACCGAAAGCATGGGCCCGATCTATGACCGGTCCCAGGAACATCTGGCCAGCGGCGATTCCATGATCATCCGCACCCGCCGGCGTTTGCTTGATGCCGCGCTTGCGCTGGCGGACGGTCACGCCGCGCCCTGTGTGGACAATCCGGACGCATGGCTGCAGCGGAGTGGTGGCGTCGTTCTGCCGCGTGATGCGGATTTCGTCGCCGCGACCGAGGGGCTGCGCAAACCATTCATGGCTCACCCGGAGATCGATGTAGCCAAGCTGGTCGGACCTATCCCCGCTGCCTAGTCGCATTCTGAAGGAGGTCTCGTGACTGGCGAGAGTACGGCGACGGCCGTAGTGAAACCAAGTCGCCGCGGATTCCTGCGCGCATCCGTTGGCGGAGTGCTGCTTGCTTCAGCGGCGCTCCCACTGCTCGACGCTTGCACGCCGGGTGCGCCGGCCGCATCGGGTAGCTCGGCCAGCGCGACCGGAACTGCTGGTGGTGCGCAGCCGAACACATCCGCGGCAGGGCCGCTGCCCACGTTTGTTCCGTTCGCCCAGCCCGGTCTCAAGCCAGACTTTCGCTTCGATGATCCGCGATACGACGACGGCTATGACAATTACCCGCAGCAGCGCCTGAAGGCGGTCGCCGAGGCGCCGGGCACCGGTGGCACGATCGACGTTCTGATCACCAACTATATCCAGCCGCCGATGCCGTACGAGCAGAACTCGACCTGGCAATACATCAACAAACAACTGAACGCGCAAATCCGCATGAACATCGTCGCCAGCCCCGACTATCGCGCGAAATTCGCGACTGTGATGGCTGGCGACGATCTGCCCGACATCATGCACATTTATTACGGCTATAGCCTCGCTCCGAACCTGCCGGCCTTTTTGAAAGCCAAATGCGAGGACCTGACGCCGTACCTGGCCGGCGACGCAATCAAGGACTACCCGTACCTTGCAGCGCTCCCAACCTATGCCTGGAAGAACTCCACCGCGGCAATTGACGGGCAGTTGTTCCTGGTCCCGATTCAGCGCCACTTGCCCACATTTCCTGGCAATGGCGGCTACTTCTTTGCTCAAACTGAAGCCTGGAACAAGGAGATCGGGCCAGGCTACGTGCCCAAAGACGGCGATGACTTCAAACGGGTGCTTCTCGCGCTGACCCATCCGCAAGAAGGTCAGTGGGGCTTTGGCTATTCACCGGGCGGTGGGGCCGCCAATACTGTCGGACCGTTCGGCGTCGCGGTTTTTGCGGCTCAACTGTTCGGTGGTCCGAACATCTGGCGACTCGATACTGGTGGCAAATTGCTTCGGGATTGGGAAACCGACGAGTACAAAGCGGCCACCGGTTACGTTCGTGATCTGATGGCGGCCGGGGTGTTCCCACCCGATGTCACGACCATTGCGCAGTCGCGTCCTCAGCATGCCGACGGTAAGTACGCGGTGGCGATCGATGGATACGGCAATTCGATGGCGGATCTGTGGCGGCGTGGTCAGCCCGAGCGTCACTTTTTCATGCTCCCGTTCTTCGCAGCCGAATCCGGCATCCATTCGAACGCACTGCTCAGCAAGGGCTACATCTCGCTGAACGCTCTGAAAAAGGCGCAACCGGAGCGGATCAAAGAGCTGCTGCGGGTGATGAATTATCTTGCGTCACCGTTCGGCAGCGAAGAGGACCTATTGCTGTCCTACGGCATCAAGGATCAGGACTATAGCCTCGATGGTCGTGGGAATCCTGTGCCAAACCAGGAGGGGCTGGCGCGGTCGGCATTCGTCCCGTGGCAATATATCGCGCGGCGACCGCACGTGAATTATCAAGCGGACCTGCCGGGTTTCGCCAAAGCCAGTTACGACGCGCAGCAGGTGATCATGCCCATTGGTGTGGAGGACCCTACCAACGGCTACTACGCGCCGACGCAATTCAGCAAAGGACTGACCGCCGACATCGCCATCAATGATGGCCTGATTGACATTATCCTGAACCGCAGGCCGTTCAGTGACTATGACAGCCTGCTTGCGGACTGGCGCAGCGCAGCTGGGGACCAGGTGCGCAAGGAGTACTTGCAGGCGATGTCCGCCTGAGCAAACCACTCCGACCGGGCCCGCGCAGCGGCTCAGACGTGCAGCGTAGTTGACACCAGCTCTGGCCTTGCCTGTCCCAGTAGCCAGTCCAGTTGCCGTCAACGGCGATCGCGTGCATCACTACGACCAGCGCGCCGATTTCGGCATTCGAGGCGCCATCGATGGTCGGAATGTAGGTGAAGTCAGGAATCAGCGTGGCCACGAAGCTGATCGCTGAGATAACTGCGAAGAGCATCGCGGCGTGCTTTCGAACAAACTGGAGGAGTCCGGCGTACAGCAAAGCGGCTACAACGGCATTGGCGTACATAGTTGAGTCGTACTCGCTCGTTCGATGGCTGGTTCCAAAGAGACATCGAACGGGGCGGGGCGAAATCGATCATGACGTCGTCGACGTGCGCTGTTCCCGTCGGAGTGGTGCGGCTGATCTTGCGCGATCGAGCGCGTTTTTACGAGGGCGTGGGCTGGGTCGCACGACCCGAGAGCAGCGACAGGGCCGTCTTTTTCGAGCTCGAATAGTCCTGTCTCGCGCTGGCGCGCACCGTTGTCTGGCCGCTCAGGCGGGCTGCTGACTCGTGCTGACAGGCGTCCAGGGCAATTCGGTGCCTAAGCGCGCGTTGGCAATGGCCATGGCGCCGATCGTTCGTGCGCGTCGCGGATGACCACGAATCGCGCCGGAAACGCCTGGATCTGGCCATCCTTGCGTCTGACTGGCAAGTTGGCCGGCCGACCTTTGAAGTGTGGCGTCCACCGTTCATCACGCGGTGAAAGCCGCTCCAGTGCCGGTCGCGGTAATCCGGCGGGACGATGAGGTCCACTTTGGCGCCGACCGCTTCGTCGGCGGAGAAGCCAAAGAGCCCGGTCGCGGCGGAGCTCCAGCGCAATCAGCAGATCGTTGCATATGCGGCTGTTATCAATCGCGGTAGCCTCGCGTTTCTTGCCGATCTCTTCGTAGACGCCCCGCACAGATCGGTGGGTCTCGGCCAGCACTTGCTTCGGGCAGTTCTACCGACGGATGGTGGGTGTGCTGCACTGTCGCTTCAAACGATCCTCGAGCACTGGCGTTGTATGCGGGGCATGCGTCCCTTTTGGCCGCATGTCCAGTTTCGTGCTGCCACGAACGCGCTCGAGTCACTCGGCAGCAGCGACATCGAGAGCGTTGAGGCGGACCGCGGCGATGCCGACTGGCTGCGCTGGGATACGGAGATCCGCGCACCCTTGCTGCAGGAACTGAGGAATGCCCTGGATCTGAAGCGAGGACAGGAAGATCATGTCGGGGATGTCATTGCCGGCAATAGTCGTGGCGAGCTTGGTGTTGTATTCGGCGGTGGGCACCATATTGAGCTTCATATTTGCGCCGATGGCTTTATTGACGGCTTGCCAGGCAGGGTTCTGATCCACCGCTGGTGGGGCGGCGAGGATGACTCGGGTAAAGGCGGTGACGTCGCCGCCGCGCCCTGGCGTGTCGGTGACGGACTTGACGAGGTTTTTGGGGAACGTCGAGTAACCCGGGTCCACACCGGTGGCTGTGCCTGGCAGATCCGGCTTCGCCACCTCGATCGGCACGTAGATCGGCAGCTGGAAGGCACCGCCGGCTGGTGTTGGATTGGGCGCGGTCGGCACCGCCTGCGCGCATGCCCCAAGCAAGGGAATGCCCGCGGTCAGAACCAACGCCCTCGCTAGAAACTCGCGCCGGATCATACGCTCGCCCTCCGCTGATATGCAGCTGTATCCAGACGTGTACAATCGTAGCTGATGGGACGGGCCGCTGCCGAACGCGTTCCTCGAGCTGAACGTATCTACGCGGTGCTCAAGCAGGCCATCCTGGATGGCCGCCTGCCACCGGGCGCGTCGCTGCGTGAAGAGGAGCTCGGGCGTTCACACAGCGTCAGCCGCACGCCTGTGCGCGAAGCGCTCTCCCGCCTCGAATCAGAAGGATTGGCGGCCCGCCACCCGCGCTCGGGGCTGGTGGTGTCCGCGCCCACCCTGGACGAAATTATCGACGCGTACGTGGTGCGCGAGGCGCTCGAGGGGCTCGCAGCGCGGCTCGCCGCCGAGCGCCGCACGGAGCTGGACCTGACTCGTCTGCAGATCTTGCTCGACGCGGCGCAAACGAGTGCGCCAAGTGGGAATAACGCCCGGCTGATCGATCTGGGTCAGGAATTCCATTATCTCGTGTGGCGAATAACCGGCAACCAACCGCTCCAACGCGCATTGCGCGAGCTCGATCAAACCGTGCAGCGATTCCAGCCCAGCACGCTGTCGGCGCCGGGTCGTTCCGAAGCATCGATCGGCGAGCACGTGCAGTTGCTCGATGCCCTGCGCGCGCGCGACGCGGCGGAGTCCGAACGCCTGGCTGTCGGCCACGTTCGTCGCGTACGCAACCTGCGCATCGCGCTCAGTGTCCAGCCCCAAACCAGTTGACCCTCCAAGTCTTCTTCTCGCTCGCGGCGCGGCACCGCTATGTTGGGGCGGTAACTAACGGCTCGGGGCTGGGGTCGAGGCCTTCGGCGGTGAGCGCATCGGCGAAGGCGTCGGTGAGAGGCAGC
>JAFAZN010000445.1 GCA_019239775.1 Chloroflexota bacterium | reverse complement strand
ACTGTGAAAAGCGCTGGTAGAGTAGGCACGGGGGCATGGGCTAGCTCCAATGGGTTGGATCGCACTGCCCATCGTGCGAGCCCGGCCCCCATTCCGGTAAACCAACTTGACATCACTATCTGGACAAAAAAACTGTCCGGATATGAGAGGGGGCTCCGCCCCCCGGGGCCAGTCGCTCGTCGCGCTGCGCGCGGTCGCTCCTTCCCGCCCCGTCCCCCCGGATCCGTGCTGAGCCGCGCCATGGCGCGCCCTCCCACCTCTGGGGTCAATGGCGGCAACGCCCGAGCGCTCGCCACGGCTGCAACGGCCGAATAGGCCCTCATCGGGGGGACGGGGCGGGAAGGAGTGCGCAGCGAGCTTGCGAGCGCAGCAACGACTGGCCCCGGGGGGCGGAGCCCCCTGCCCCGGAATACGTGTAGTGCGCGAAGTTGCAGGTCGCGCGGCAACCGCGGCGGGGAGGTGGCATAGGGACCGCGGCGCCGCCGACCTGCATTCACAATAGCCCGCACTTGGCGACTGCGCCTTAGGCACTTGGTCCAAAACGAGTGCACGCTTTTCGGTGTGAGTGACGAGGCGAGTCGCCGACCCATTGGGCATACTCGACAACTGAGTGAACGGGTTGGATCACCTCCGCGTCATGGTCGTCGATCACGACGCATGGACGCGCGCACAACTCACGGCGACTCTCAGCGAGGTAGGCGTGCAGTTCGCCCAGGCCTCGAACGGCATGACCGCCCTGCGGCTCGCCCAGGCGGACCCGCCGCATGTGATGATCGTGGGCGCCGCTCTGCCCGAACTGAGTTCCACCGAGCTGATCGACCTCTTGCGCTGTGACTCGCGCACGCGCCACGTCGCGATCGTCGGCACCGACGCCGACGCACAACTGCCAGTCCCCTTCACACCTCTCGACGTGCTGGCGACGATGCTGGAGGCCTTAGAGGTTCGCCGTCAGGCAGGTGTCGCGACCCCGATCCGGTCGGTAATCGCCTCGCCACGCCCGACGTGGCCATTGGTCGAGGGTGAGGCTTCGCGCTCGAGCTCCAGGATCCGGAACGGTGGCCGATCCGGGAAGTGGCGCTTGAGCAGCGGCATCGAGACGTTGTAAACGGGCACGTTCGCGCTCGTACGCCCCTCGGGTGAACCGTGGTGCGCGTGGCCGTGCAACACGGCGTGGACCTGGTAGCGATTGATCGGGTCCTCGAGACGGCTGGAGCCCAGGAACGGATAGATCTCCAGTGGCTCGCCTTCAACCGTCGCGGCGATCGGCGCATAGTGCATCAGCGCAATCCGATGCTCCGTGCGCAATTTCGCTAGCGCCGATTCGAGCTTGAGGGCTTCGTCGAGCGCTTCCTTCACGAACGATTTGATGCTTGCTTCACCCCACGGCTCTAGCGCTCGGCGGCCGAACCCACCGCAGAAGCCCTTGACGCCTGCGAAGCCGACGCCTTTGATTTCAATGGCTTCACCGTCGAGGACGATGACGCCTGCATCGCACAAGATTTGCTTGACGATATCGGGAACACCGCCCTCGAAGTCGTGGTTGCCGAGGACCGCTACCACCGGGATCTTGGCTTTTGTGGTGGCACCGAGTTCTCGTACGAGCACATGCGCTTCCTCGGCGAGGCCGTAGTCCACCAGGTCACCCGCCAGGGCGATCACGTCCGCACACTCCGACATTTGCGCGAACAACGTTTGCAAGGTTCCGTCGGAGGTGCGGGTGCAGTGCACATCACCGACGGCCGCGATTCGGACGACTTCAGTCACCTTGGACGTCATGCTGCCGCAAACCCCGTGCCGTTGCCCTGTGGGCGGCGGCGGCACGGGACGTGCGACCGCTTTGCCTGCAATGCTCGCCGTTGAGGAACGTGCGTTTTATTGCAACACGCTGGATGTCTTCGAGCGTGCGGGCCTGGACGTGCTCGTCGGCGGTGCCTATGCGTTCGAGCGCTACACAGGCATTGAACGCCACACCAAGGACCTGGACATCTTCGTGCGCGCGCGTGACTTCGAGCGCACCCTGCAGGTTCTCCAACGCGCGGGCTACGCCACCGAAGTCCCGTTCCCGCATTGGCTCGGCAAAGCCCATTGCGGCGACTACTTCGTGGATGTCATCTACAGCTCCGGCAATGGCCTGGCGCCCGTTGACGAGCAGTGGTTCACCCATGCAACCGAAGAGCATGTCTTCGAGAAGCCCGTCAAGCTGTGTCCTATCGAAGAGATGCTGTGGTCGAAAGCGCTGATCCAAGAGCGCGAGCGGTTCGATGGCGCCGACGTCGCCCACCTGCTCCTCAAAGGCGCGCAGACCCTGGATTGGCAGCGGCTAGTGCGTCGATTCGCTGGCGAGTGGCGCATACTCCTGGCGCACCTCGTCACCTTCGGCTACATCTACCCGACCGAGCGAGACCGCATACCAGGCTGGGTCATGCACGAGCTGATGCGCCGCCTGGAAGTCTCCCTCAGCGCTCCGCAACCCACCGATCGGCTGTGTCGTGGGACGTTGCTGTCGCGGCAGCAGTACCTCATCGACGTTCGCGACTGGGGTTTTCTCGATGCGCGGCTTGGACCCGAGAATCCGATGACCCGCGCCGACGTTGCGACCTGGACGGCCGGCATAGCCGACGACGGTTCTCACGACGGTTGAGCCAGGTACCCGCACGCCGAGAGCGGACGCCATCAACACGGCGCCAACCATAGCCAGCCCGCCACCGACGACCAGAACAGGCCCGACACCGAGTCCCGCCGTGAGTGCGAAGGAGCCCAGGAACGGCGCCACGACGCCACGCAGACCCGTGATCGACGTGTGCGCGGCCTGGTACCGCAAACGATCGTGATCATCCACTCTGGAGACCAGGGCCACCTGCCAGCCAAGGTCGGAGGCGCTGTTGCCGACGTTCTGCAGCATGTAGCCCAGCGCGACCCACGCCACGTTAGGCGCCAACAAATAGACCAACGGCACGAGAGCCATCAGCGCCAGCCCAATTGGGGTCGCGCCAAAACCGCCGCGGCGATCCAGGTACTGGCCGAGCACGAAGTAGGCCAGCAACCCGCTTAGCGCGCCAACCAGCTGCAGCACGCCGATGTCCGCGTAGCTGGCCTGAAATCGGTCGACCAGCACCAGCGCGTACAGCGGCGTGGCCATGAATGAGCCAAAGCCCCAAACCACCCATGCGACTACCAGCGCGCGATAGCGCGGTTGCTCGACAAGGATGCGCAAGCTCGCCGCGGGCGTAAACCGCTGACTGGCGACGACAGGTTGCGACCGAACGCGACTGTAGCCAGCCGCACCGATGACCCCGAGCGCTGCGCCCGCGCTGAGCATCCGCCCGGCGCCAAGCGCATCGATGAGGAACCCGCCGAGCGGGGCGCCCACCGCGGTGGCCAGCGTCTGCACCACGCGTAGGTAGCCGAGAACGCGCGCTCGCAGCCGCCTGGGATAGGCGCCTCGCCAGACGTCGACTTGCTGCGGCGCAACCAACGCCATGGTCAACCACATGCCCAGGCCCATCCACAACAGCGCCATCGGCCCGGTCGTGATCAGGCCGATAAAGAACAACGCACGGCCGAAGATCAGCAACAGCGAGACGAACTGCACCCGTCTGCGATCGGGTGGCACACAGAAGCCGCTGAAGATGGCCAGCGTGTTGGCCGCGAACGGTCCGGCGGCCAGCGCTGCCAGCAGCAACGGGTCCGCGCCTTCACGCCGCGCGATCACCGCCAGGAAGTTGACGACCAGCGCGTTGAACAGCCCGGTTCCAAGTCCGCCGAGGGCATCCCAGGCGAAGTTTTGTCGCAGCCGTGCCTCGGTGTCGGGCATACCACGACAGTTAACGGCCGTTTACAGCTCACCAAGAGGCCGCACCGATGACATTCGGATTACGACGCAAAACGTTTCAACAGCCAGCGCTCTCCTTCGGTTGGAACACGCCGACCAAAACGGCGAGGGCGCTGACACGACCGCCCCCAAACGGGCACGCGCTGCGTGCGCGTGTCGCCCCAACGCTCGCACCTGGTGGACACCGCCGGTGCGCGCCTTTCGAAGCGGTAGTGTTCTGCCCTCGCCGCCGCAGGACCATGCAAAGAGCGTGCCTTGAATTAAACGAATGGCTGCGCCGAGGACTACCCCGTGTACTGGGGAAAACAGCCGCCGCCGGCCGAAGATGCGCCAGCACCCGTATGCGCGACGACATTCTCGGCCTCAGCTCGCTGCGCATGTTCCCTGAGCAGACCGTGGCGCCCCAGCCGCCACGGCCGCTGCCGATGCCGCGCCCAATGACGAGCTTCGCCAGCCAGCTCGCCGCCGCGCGCGCCCGCATACAGCAGTTGAAGCCATACCAGAGTCCGCTCAAGACGAACCCCAGTCGATTCACGCCTGAGGCGATGGCGCACATGTGGCGACAGCCCAACGGCCCGAGAACCAGCACGAGCCTCAGCCCGACCTCGCCGTACGCTCCACGCCCCCCGACAACTACTCCCGCCCGCCCAACGGCGCCGGTGCAACGGCCCGACACCACGAAGCCGACGACCGCACCGGACCCGAACGGACCGATGCTGCTTGCTGCCTACCCGCATCCCAACGGTGACAACGGCAGGGGCATGCACTGGATCCCCACGACTAGCCAGTCCCCCTCGGCCATCGATCGCTTCGTAGCCGAAGCCCAGCGCATGGGTGTCAAGTGGGTCACGTTCCTCAATAACGGCGCGAATGTCGGGGACAACGATTACCTGGTCAGCAAGCTCGTGGGCGCGGGCATCGAACCGATCATGCGGGTGTGGACGCCCACGCTCCAGCCCATCCAAGGTGACCTCGAGAGTATGGTGCGGCACTACGTCGACATGGGCGTGCACTACTTCCAGCCCTACAACGAGCCGAATCTAAACAGCGAGCAGCCCGACAACAAAGTCTCCGTCGACCGGTATCTTGATAACTGGGTGCCGGCCGCGCAGGCGATCATTCGCGGCGGCGGTCTACCGGGCTTCGGTTCGATGGCGCCCGGCGGCGACATGGACGACCAGCAGTTCCTGGCTCAGGCACTGGACGGACTCAAGCAGCGCGGCCAGCTTGGCTTGCTCAACAAGGCCTGGCTCTCGATGCACAACTACACCCACAACCATCCGATTGAAGAGCCGTATACCGACGGGTTCTTCAAGTTCCGCAACTACCACAAGATTGTCTCGGATGCGCTAGGTCGCGACCTGCCGATCATCGGCACCGAAGGTGGCACGTTCGTAGGCGAGCAAGAGGATCCCAATATGCCTGCCGCGGATGCGAACACGGTGACGCAGTGGGCGACGCAGGCCTACACATATATGCGCGATCGGCGCGAACCGTGGAATTTCGCCTACTCGTTCTGGACCATTGCCAATGATGCGGGCGGGGGCGGCGATCCGCGCTTCAACGCAGAGGCGCTGTTCAAAGGCGACGGTTCGGTGAGCCAGGTTGTAACCGCGCTCCGCGCCATGGG
>JAFAZN010000330.1 GCA_019239775.1 Chloroflexota bacterium | reverse complement strand
AGGCTTCGCGATCGCCCGCGAGGCGATTCGGCGACACCTTCAAGGGCTTCATGACGATGGGATCGCCCCGTCTTTGGAGCCACACCCAGCCGAAGGCGAATCTTGCGGATTCCTCTTGAGGTTACGGTCTAACGCTTGCGGCAGACGGGCCCCCTTGCACGTCACTGATTCGGGCGCCGCGATTGGTGGCGGGGTGGGTGCGACCCGACTCTTGGGCTGCCGAAGCCAGACTATTGTTTGATTTAATCAGCTGTCCAGAGAAGCAACGACGGGTCGACAAAGGCCAAGGGTCGTGTACTCGCATCCGGCGGCTTTGAGTGCGTCGAGCTGAAGCGCCGGCTTCTGCAGAACGTTCGCTTTCAGGACCACGGCCGATCCCGACTATCTCACAAAGGGGCGATTGTGAGTCGCCCTGGGTCTGGTGGAGACTTTTTAGTTTGAGTCACGCCGCCACAGCGGCTTGCAACCGGCGATAGTAGCTGGCCTCGAATTCTACGGGTGGCAGGCTGCCGATCGAGCTGTGCAGGCGCTTGTGCTTCCACCAGTCGACCCAGTTCGCGGTGGCGAACTCCACCTGATCCAGCGAACGCCAAGGGCCGCTCTTATGGATCACTTCGGCTTTGTACAAGCCGTTCACGGCTTCAGCCAGGACGTTGTCGTAGCTGTCGCCACGTGACCCGACTGAGTTGTCGGCGCCAACCTCTGCGGGCCGCTCGGTATAGCGAATGGAGAGGTATTGCACGCCGCGGTCGCTGTGGTGGATCAGTCCGGTCAGGTCACCCTTGCGACTTGTCCAGATGGCCATCTTGAGTGCATCTAACGCCAGGTCGGTGCGCAACGAGTTCAGCACGCGCCAGCCAAGGATAAAGCGGCTGAAGACGTCGATAACAAACGCCACGTACACGAAGCCGCTCCAGGTGCTGACGTGCGTTAGGTCGGCGACCCACCTCGCGTTCGGCGCATCGGCGCTCAAGTCGCTCCACTAGGTCCGCGCGCCGCGCATCTACCTCTGCGCTGACCGTGGTGATGCGGTTGCGTTTACCGCGCACGACGCCCTCGAGGTCCAGATCGTCCATGAGCCGCGCCACCCGATCACGCCCAATGTTGACGCCTTCACGATTCAACTGGCGCCAGACTTTCTCGATCCCGTACACGCCGAAGTTCTCGCGGTGCACACGCTCGATGTCTGTTTTCAGTTCGTCATCGCGTTGGCTGCGCCGCGATGGCTTCCGACGGAGCGCTGCGTAGAACCTGGATGGGGCGACCTGCAGTGCCGAGCAGATCGGCTCGACCCCCCAGCGGCTGCGGTATGTGGTGATGAATTGTCACGACCTCGGCAGTCGCGGGTCGAGCTCCTGGACTCTCCTCTGTCAAGCAGCGCGATGACTTGAACTGCCGGGTGCCTGTATGCGGCTCTCGTCGACGAGCAGGCGACGGTACACCTCGTCGGAGATCCGGCGACGTAGCAGCCGCAGCGCCTCGGTCTTTGTGTCGCCGATCTCCATCCGGTGCTGCACGTATACCTGCCCCAGTCCAGGACCGCGCCACTGAGTGATGGCAATGCGATGCAACGCCGCGTTTGCCTGGCGGTTCCCACCGCGGTTTAGACGATGCCGGGTCTCTTAGAGGACCAGACGGGTATGGGTGCGGTGCCATTCCAGCGTGCGAATGCCGCCTTGGACCGGAACCGCGATATGCCCGCCACTTCTCCGACGATTTTGGCTGCTGAGAGTTCGCCGCAACCTGGCAGAGCCAACAGCGTTGGCGCCATGTCGCACCAGACGACCAATCTGGTGGGCGAGATCATTGGCGCGCTGATTCAATGCTCGACAGCGTGCCACCAGCTCGCGAGCAATCTCCGCCACTGTCCCCGTCAACGATCCGAGACGCTCATCCAAGACGGTCAGCATGGGCTCGTTCCGCAGGCTCTTAAGCGGGATCTCGAGACCGGGGAAGAGCTCGTGCTGCTGCCAGCGCAGATCAGAATCGAGACTTGTTCTGGGCCGTATGCGGTGGTGGCGGCAACTTCGGCATCGTGACGTCATTCGTATTCCGTTTGCATTCGGTCGGTAGCGCCGGGACGGTCTACGCTGGGCCGATGCTCTGGCCAATGGACCAAGCTAGCCAGACCATGCGCTGGTGGCGCGACTTGTGAGGAACGCGCCGGAAGCGCTCGGCGGTTGGTTTGCCTTCTTGAAGGTGCCGCCTGGTCCGCCATTTCCACCTGAGTTTCACACTCAGACCATGTGCGCGATCGTGTCGACGTACTCCGGACTGGTCCAGGATGGTGAGCGGTATTCGCACCGATCCGTCGCGAGCACCCGCCGGCCATCGACTTCGTCGGACCCTACCTTTCCCCGTCCTCCAGAGCATGTTCGACGCTCTGGTGCCGCATGGTATCCAGTCGTACTGCGGGCGATTTCCTGAAAGACATCACTGACGAAGCCATTGCCCGGCACATCGAGCATGCGAACGGGTTGCCAACGCTGCAGTCGACCATGCACATCTATCCGATCGACGGCGCGGCGCACCGCGTCGGTCGAAACGACACCGCCTTCAGCTACCGCGAGGCCAATTTCGCGGAGGTGATCGTAGGTTTCAGTCCGGACCCAACGGACGCGGATCGGCTCAAGAGCTGGGTCGTCGACTATTGGGAGGCGGTCCACCCGTATTCCGCTGGTGGGGCATACGTGAACTTCATGATGGACGAAGGCGGCGATCGCATTGGCGCCACGTATCGCGACAACTACGATCGCCTGGCGCAAATCAAGCGCACGTATGACCCGGATAACACCTTCCACATCAATCAGAACATCAAACCCGGTGCCCAGACGACCGGCGATCTGTACATCGTGCCGTGCAGGCGACGCGTTCGTACATTGATGCCGGCGCCCCGAGCAGTGGTCCGATCCGACGTCCTGCACCGAATGGAACGTGCGACAGATCGCCAATCACCTCATCGGTGAGAACCTGTGGGCGGTGGAGTTATTGCAGGGCAGGACCATCGCCAAGGTCGGCAACCGTCTGGACGGCGATCTCGCCGGCGACAATCCGGCCGGAGCGTATGCATCCTCAGTCGCGTCGGCATGCGTCGCATGTTCATCCGGTGCCATGGAAACAGTCTGCCATCTGTCGTTTGGCGACTATTCGGGGTCCGACTACGGCCACGCAGTTGTTTATGGACACACTCATTCACGGCTGGGACATCGCCACGGCGACCGGTCAAATGCGCGGCTCGATCCGGTGCTCGTCGAAGCCTGTATGCCGATCGCGGAGCAATTGACCGCGCAATTTCGAAGCGGGGGGGCTTTCGGCGACAACCTGCCGGTCGATGCGGATGCTGACCTGCAAACCAGACTGCTCGCGCTCGTTGGGAGAAAGCCATGACCATCGTCGAGGACCAGACCGCCGCAACGTTGGCTGCGGTTGCGCGATTTTCAGAAGCCTTTGACTGGCATGACGTGGACGGCGTCATGGCCGCAATGTCAGCCGACTGCCGCTTCGAGAGCACAGGCCCAGCACCAGACGGTGACGCTTTCTCAGGGACCAGTGCCGTCCGTGAGGTGTGGGCGCGGTTCTTTCAGGACAATCCAGACGCGAAGTTTGTCACAGAAGCGCAATTCGCCGCGGGCGACCGGTGTGTCGTCCGCTGGCGGTATGATTGGGGCAGCCGCCACGTGCGTGGGATCGACGTGTTTCGCGTGCGCGACGGACTGGTGACGGAGAAGCTGTGCTATGTAGAGGGGTAAAGGTGGCCCCCAGGTCAGTCAGTTCCGGGTAACGTGCCTACGATCAGGAGCCAAGAGCCAGAAACCAGAAAATAGAAATTGACAATTACTGCGACTGCACTGACGTAGATACCCGCGCCAGCACCAAAAAGGAACATGGCGGAGCCTATGATCTGACCCAAATAACAAGCGCTGCCGCCCGCAACACGAACGAAGTTCAGCGCATAGCGGCTGCCGCCTACGCTGAACCCTCGTATATAGCCATTCGTGTTGATTGCGGCTGCGAACAACGACACCACGAGCCATGCGAGCCCCAATGTTTGGTTCGTCTGATGTCCCATGAGCGCAAACGAACTCAGGATGAACACAGACGTGAAGCCGTTGAGCATGTTTATTGCCCGATAGGTGTGCGTCGCATCTTTGAGCACACCCTTCAAATTGACAGAAATGGCCACAAAGACGAGCCCCGTCAGGGCAGCGGAGCCGGTCCCTACGAGCACGAAGAAGTTACTCCACAGCCCCGGATCGTAGACGTCCGAATCGAGCATGCGGCGATGCTAGCGCGGATCAACCTGCAAGTCGCGAACGAGCCACGCGTTTACGAGTGGCAAGATTCGACAACGGCGTTATTGATGGTATACTCGTGCTGATTTTCCCGAGGGAGGTACCGTTCGATGCAAACATTCGCAGTTGCTGTCGCGTCGCGCCCTGCCCCCGAGGGCCTGAACACTTCTTTCAGCCGATAAGCCACGGTGTTCCCGCGCTCGGGTGCGCGTCTCTGATTGACGCCCGACTCTTTGTTGCGCGCACCAGCATGCCGTGTCTTTGCGAGGGAACACCACATTGCATTCGGATACCATATCGTATCCGAGGCGATCGAGCCATTGATCGCTGACGAGGTTATCGACGACATGCTTTTTCAAGTCAAAGGTGGCAAAGAATCAACGATTTTCTGCTGCAGCGGCGGGGTCCGGTCTCGCGCGGACCTGCTCGCTGTCAAGGTTTAGAAAGCGCAGCGTTTCCGTGCGTTCCGAGACGACAACGTCTACCACGCTGGGCGCGTGATCCTCGACCGTCGTTCGGCGCGGACCGCGGCCAAGCGAACGCGTTTCGGTCGAGACGTCAAAGCCTCCGCCTGGACCAACAGCGAGTACGCAACATTGCGAGTGTTGCAATGTGCTGGAGCTCGCGTTCCACAACCGTTCGGACACTCCGCCGGGGCAGTCGCCATGGAATGGATCGGGGCTGCCGATCGACCGGCACCCCAAGTCAAACATGCCGATCTCGACCATGACCAGGCCCGATGAATATTCGATCAGGCGATCGCCGAGATCGAACTGTGGCTGGCGTGTAACGTTGTGCACGGTGACCTCTCCGCGTACAAGTGCAGTGCGATGGACAGCGGCTCGTTGCGCTCGACTTCCCCCATGCGAGTGACCCGCGTTTCAATCCGAATGCGGAGTGGTTGTTAGCGAGGGACATCCAGCATATGTGTCAGGCATTT
>JAFAZN010000120.1 GCA_019239775.1 Chloroflexota bacterium | reverse complement strand
TCAATCAGGCCGAAACGCGCATTGTGGACGATGCGCCGTGGCTGTTCATCGGAGGAATGAAGCAACAGGCCGCCATCCGCAAACGCGTTCAAGGGTTTGTGCAGCAACCGACCTACATTTACTACTTCAACAACGTCTCCCTGGGGTAACGCCTTCTCGGCTCCAACTCTTGGACCTAACCACAAAGAAGTGAAGAAGGTTTCTGCGGTTGCAGAACGGCGCCGTGTGGGGCCACCGTGAGGACGTACATCCTGCGGAGGCTTGCACATACCGTCCCCGTGCTGCTCGGGGCCGCAACGCTCGTATTCGTGGCGTTGCGGCTCATTCCCGGCGATCCGGCCGTTGCCATGGCCGGTGAAAAGGCCAGCGCCGCGGAGATCGAGCACCTCCGCGAAGAGCTAGGCCTCAATCAGCCATTGCCAGTCCAGTACGCGCTGTTCATCGAACGAACGTTTACCCTGCAGTTGGGCCGTTCGATCCGCACCGGTGGCGACATCCGCGAAGAGTTGGTCAACGCGTTTGGCCCAACCATTGAGCTGAGTATTGCAGCACTGCTGATCGCTCTGGTCATTGGTTTACCAGCCGGTATTCTCGCAGCCATCAAACGCAGGACCGGTGTCGAGTACTTCACGATGGTCCTCTCGCTGGTTGGCATTTCGATGCCCGTGTTCTGGATCGGTTTGATGCTGATCTACTGGCTGGGCTCAACAGCCGGTTTGTTCCCGCTTTCGGGCGCCGTCAGCAACAACGTCGATATTCCGACCGTGACGCACTTTTATACCCTCGATGCCTTGCTAAGTGGCGACATGCACGCGTTTGGCGATGTGCTCTGGCACCTGGTGCTGCCCGCTATCACGCTGAGCACGGTCACGATGGCAATCGTTTCACGCATGGCGCGCTCGAGCATGCTGGAAGTGCTCAGTAGTGAGTACCTCGTCACTGCCCGTGCCAAGGGTTTGCGAGAACAGTCGGTGGTCTTTGGTCACGCGCTGAAAAATGCGTTGATCCCGGTCGTCACGGTGGTTGGTCTGCAACTCGGCGCGTTGCTCAGTGGCGCCGTGCTCACCGAAACCGTGTTTGGTCGTGTTGGCGTTGGCCGCTACATCGTGACGGCTATCAGCGCTCGGGACTATCCGGTTGTTCAAGGTACTGTGCTGATCGTCGCCGCGTTCGTGGTGGTGATTAATCTGGTGGTCGATGTGGCGTACGCGGCGCTGGATCCGCGAATTCGCTACACCTGAGATGGCCGTCTCATCCGAGCCGCTGAGCCTGCCAACCCAGCCCGCCGGAGTCTCCACCGCGGGGCCTGCGCGACGCATGGCGACGCCGTGGACCAATGCGCGGCGCCGCTTCGTGCGCTCGCGCACGGGCGTGGCGGGCGCAATCGTGCTCGTCATCGTGGTGTTGGCGGCAGTGTTCGCCTTCAAGGTGGCGCCGTACAGTCCGACCCGCCAGGACTTCCGAGTCGAGCGGCAGCCGCCCAGTGCTCAGCACCTGATGGGCACCGACGAGTTCGGTCGGGACGTGCTCAGTCGCGTCATCTGGGGTGCGCAGACGTCCCTCGAGGCGGGAGCCGTCGCAGCCACGATCGCGCTGGTGGTGGGGCTGGCACTCGGGATGATCGCGGCATACTACGGCGGTCGCGCCGACAACCTGATCATGCGCGGCATGGACGTAATCCTGGCGTTTCCGTACATCTTGCTGGCGATCGCCGTGGTGGCGATTCTCGGGCCGGGGCTGTTGAACGCCATGATTGCGATCGCGATCGTGTACGTGCCGTACTACGCGCGCGTGGTGCGCGGTTCGGTGCTGTCAGTCCGTGCTCGGGATTACGTCGAAGCAGCGCGTGCGCTCGGTGCGCCTGATGGGCGCGTGATGCTGCAACACGTGCTGCCGAACACACTGGCGCCCGTTATCGTGCAGACCACGCTGAACATTGGTAGCGCGATCATCGACACCGCTGGCCTGAGCTTCCTTGGACTCGGCACCCAGCCACCAACTCCTGACTGGGGCAACATGCTGTCGGCCGGCCGCAGCTACGTGATCGATTCGCCGTGGATCGCTACGTTCCCAGGCCTGGCCATCCTGGTGACCGTACTTGCGTTCAACCTGATGGGCGACGCGTTAAGAGACGCCTTCGATCCCCGACTCCGCTAGCGGTAGCGACACCACAAACCGCGTCCCGCCATCTTCGGGAAACTCCGCGTCGATCGTGCCTGCGTGCAGTTCGACGATCTGCCGGCTGATGTACAGGCCCAGACCCATGCCCGCCATGCTCGTCAGCGGCCCGCCCGCATGCGCCTGGTAGAAGCGATCGAAGATATGCGGACGGTGTTCCGGCGGCACGCCAACGCCCCTGTCGCGCACGAGGATGCGCAGCGCATCGCCCGACAGACTGCACTCCAGCGAGACGTCGATCTGGCCACCTTCGGGGCTGTACTTGATGGCGTTGTCGACGAGATTGGTCACGACCTGCTCGATGCGCAGCGGATCGATCGCCGCCCAGAGCTCGGTCGGCAACCGTGCCACGAGCGTGTGGTCCTTGAGCTGGGTTCGTGCCGCGTCGACAATGCCGCGCAGCAGGTCACTCACGTCGGTTGGCGTGCGCTCGATGGCCAGCTTGCCCGATTGCAGCCGGGAGACGTCGAGCAGCTGCGCGACGAGCCGTGCGAGCTTGTCGGACTGCACCTGGATGGTGTGCGCGGCCCGTCGAGCCCGTTCGGGATTGGAGGCTTGGCCGCGATCGAACTCGCGCGCCAGGAGCTGGGCGTAGCCGCGCAGGCTGGTCATCGGCGTTTTGAGCTCGTGCGCCGCCACTGACAGGAACTCGTCGCGGAGGCTCACCGCCGCACGCGCCTCGCGGTACAGGCGCGAGTTGTCGATCGCGAGTGAGCATCGTCGAGCCAGGTGCTCGGCGAGATCGAGATCCGTGGCCGCGAAGGCAGAGCGGGTTGGTAGCGCCAACCAGGTGAGGGCACCTGCCACGCCAGCGCGGGTCACCAGCGGCACGGCCAGCGCGCGCGCACCGAGGTGAGGTTGAAGCTGTCGAACCACGTCCATCACGTCCAAGACGTCTGGCCCAGCTTGGCGTGCGTCCACGCCGCCCGCGGCAGCCACCCGACGCAATGACCCATCAGCTTGAAGTACGTCGATGAAACACGCATCGGCGAGCTCCGGCACGAGCCGGTCTGCGACGCCCTGCAGCGAGTTTTCGTAGTCCAGAGAGGCGGCGAGGATCTGGCTGGCATCGGCCAGAAACGCCAGCCGGCGTTGCGCCGCTTCGGCCTCGACGCGTGCGGATTGCGCGCGAACCAACTGAAGCCGCTCGGCCTCAGCTCGGCGCCGATAGATCGCGGCGCCGAGCGTGCCAGCGGCGGTCTTCAGCGCCTCGACGAGGTTCGCTTGCCATGAGCGCTCTTCGCTGCAATCGTCGAAACCGATGAAGCCCCACCAGGTCGAACCGACGAAAATCGGCACCAGCACGAGCGAACACACGCCCTGGGCCAGCAGCTTGGGCTGCTCGTCGAGCGGA
The DNA here is from genome assembly GCA_019239775.1 of Chloroflexota bacterium. Taxonomy (GTDB): domain Bacteria; phylum Chloroflexota; class UBA6077; order UBA6077; family CF-72; genus CF-72. The sequence continues at coordinate 7,707 of JAFAZN010000120.1, read as the reverse complement.
AAACTGCGGAGTTGCCCCTGGACGATGCCGCCGTCACGCAGAATGCGCTCCCAACGGCCGAGGCCGACGGACTTGAGATACGAGCCCTTGACTGGCACATCGGTGCGCGGCGCGACTCCGTCAGCAGTCCACTCGTGGTGGCCCGCTTCGGTGGACGGCACGATGTAGACGCGGCTCACGCCTGTGGCGGCGCCGAGCCGGCGCAACACCTGGTCGATACTCTGTTCCCATTCAGGCGTGGTGAGCAGCTTCTCCGCGGCGAACGCCACGGCTTGCAAGATCGCATCACGCCGATGCAGGGCTTCCTCAGACTCTTTCTGATCGGTGATGTCGATGAAGCTCGAAACAACGCGGCCGACCTGACCATCTGGTCCGAACAGTGGGACGACATCGAGTTGCAGCCAACGGCGTCGGTGATCTGGATGGACGAAGCTATAGATGAGCCCGCGTTCTGCCCTGGCGTTATGCGCGACCCGCGGACCAGGTCGTCGATCGCCGACGGGCACGAGCGATCCATCTGGAAGCAACTGGATGTCAATGAGCCCTGGCGGCTTACCGACCAGGCGCGCAGCGGGAAACCCGAGGATGCCCTCGGCTGCCGCGTTCGCGGTGACCACTGTCCCACTGGTGTCCATGACAAGAATGCCAGCGCCAATCGCCTCGTAGACTGAGCGCAGCACTCGCTCGGATTCCGCCACGCTGGTGGCGCGTTCCTCAGCCTGTCGGGCAAGCTCCTCGACCGCCGCATGGGTGCGCGCGTTGCTTACGGCCACTGCGACCGCGTTGGCGAGGCTTATCAGCAGCTGCTCCTCGGCGTCGCTGTAGCGGTGACCCGTTTCGCGCATCACCTCCAGCACCCCGAGCGACTCGCCGGCCCGCCATAGACCAGCTCCCAGGTAGGCACCGAGCCCGGTGCGTTCGCCAAATTCGCGGTTGAACCGCCAGCCAGGCTCGGCGGGAGCATTGCCGCTACTCACGATTTGCTGCCGTGCGGCGACCCCCGACGTACTAGCCGGCGAGAGACGCCGATTGAAGGTGTTTTCGTGAACGAATCCCTCGGCCGCCGCGCAGATGAGACCACCGTCGGACCCGAACAGCCACACGCGTGAATAGGGCGACTGCAGCAACTGCGCACCGCGGTGGACTGCCAGCTCGAGCACGTGTCGTTCGTCGAGGTTCTCGGCCAGGGTCGAGGTGATTTCGCGCAGCGCGCGCTCGTGTTCGCGTTCGAGCGTGGAGCTTGCGAACAAGCGTGCGGCTTCGAGGGCTGGCGCGGCCAGAGCCGCCAGCAGGTTGAGGATTCGCTCCTCGTCGGCGCCAGTCAGCGGCCGCTCACCGTAATAGCGGAGCACCAGTGCGCCGATTGCCTGGCCCGCGACCAGCAGCGGCACGGCTTCGCACGACTTCAGGCCACTCGCAACCGCCCAGTCGACGGCATGGCCGTAGTTGGGGTAATCGTCGATAACAACCGTGTGGCCCTGCTCGACCGCCTGGCCTGTGGCACCTTCGCCGGCACGCAGCGGTCGATCGCTCAGTGGCTGGCGGGCGTCGTTGGTGTAGACCGGCAAGAGCAGGCTACGCGCGTCGTCCCAGAGATACACAGCAGCCGCATCGGCGCGCAGCAGCTCGCCAGCGTGTTCGGCGACGAGTCTGACCAGGTCAGCCGGGTCCAGCCCGCGGCCCGCTGAGGTCGACAACTCGTACAGGGTCCGCGACAGGCGCGCCTGGACCCTCGAGACGTCGTCAGCCTGGCCGGTCATAACAAATAGCTAAGCGGCGGTGTCGTTCCGCTTGCCGACGTATGATCTCACGTGTGAGGGACGAGCGCGAGCGCCGCCTGCTGCTGCTCCAATATCGACTTGCCCCGGGCTTGCTGCCCGCTCTGATCGGGCTATTGCTGTTCTACGTGGCCCTACTGCTTGGGGCGGCCGTCGCCGTGGCCGTGCACGCCCTCTTCCATTTCCCATGATCCATACCACCCATACGGGCAGCCTGCCGCGGCCGACCGATCTGGCCGACATGATGCTGCAATACGACGCCGGCCAGTTCCAGGACCTCGACGTGCTGCGAGGACGCATCGCCAGCGCCACGGCCGAGGTCGTCAAACGCCAGGCAGAGATCGGTATCGACGTGCTCAACGACGGCGAGTACGGCAAGGTCTCGTACTCGGGTTATGTCAAGGAGCGGCTGACTGGCTTCGAGGGCGAACCGCGTCGCCGCGACCTGTCCGATGCTGAGTTTCCTGACTGGGTGCGGCCCTTCCGACCCCAGGTTCGTTATCCCACCAACAACGCGCCGGTCGAGCTGCGTGATCCAGCCGCGGTGCGGCGCGACATCGCGAACCTGCGCACCGCCGTCGATGGAGTGCCGCGAGCGGATGTGTTCATGACGGCCGCGTCGCCAGGCGTGATCGATACGTTCATGCCGACGACCTACTACGCCTCGGACGAGGAGTACCTGTCGGCGGTGGGCGCCGCCATGCGCGATGAGTACCGCGCGATTGTGGACGCGGGCTACGTGCTGCAGCTCGATTGTCCGGACCTGGCGATGAGCCGCACGATGCGCTTCGGCTCTTTGTCGGACGATCAGTTCCTGGACGTGGCTCGAATGCATGTCCGCGTTCTCAATGCGGCCATCGAGGGCCTGCCCCGCGATCGCGTGCGTCTTCACCTGTGCTGGGGCAACTTTGCGGGTCCGCATATCCATGACGTTCCACTCGCGGCGATCCTGCCGATTGCATTAGAAGCCAACGTGGGTGCCTTGTCGTTCGAGGCGGCCAACCCGCGGCACGCGCACGAGTGGAGAGTCTTTCAAGAAGTGGATGTACCAAGTGACCTGGTGCTCATCCCTGGTGTGATCGACTCGTGTACGACCTATGTCGAGCACCCTGACCTGGTCGCCGAGCGTTTGGGCCACTTCGCGGAGATCGTCGGCGAGGACCGTGTGATTGCGAGCACCGACTGTGGCTTCGGTACCTCGGTAGGTCCGCGCGACGTGCCGCCGAGCATTGCCTGGGCCAAACTCGCCGCGATGGTGGAAGGCGCTCGCCGCGCCTCCCGGACGGTCGCTGCCGCGCGTTAACGGTCGCTGCCGGGCGTTAGAGGTGCGCGTCCGCGATTGACCAGTGACGTTGTCGGTCAGCCTCGCTGAGGTTGGTCTGCGCCAATTGAATGATCGTGCCGAACGCGCTGCGGGGTGAGATGAACGCCTCCTGCCAGCGCGCATCCCGATAGTCTTCATCGACAACGCGCAGGCCAGCTGCTTTTGCCCGATCGACCGCGGTGCGAAGGTCTTCGACGATGAAGGTCATGTGGTGTGCGCCTTCCCCGTACCTGTCCAGGAAGCGGTGCAGAAAGCCGTCCTCGCCCACAGGCTCGAGCAGCTCCACCTGCGCCCCGTTCGGGTAGCGCAGCGTAAGCCACATGAAGCCCTTCTCCGACAGCCGCTCGAAGCCATTCGGTTGTCCGCCCAGGAGATCACGGTACAGCGGTAGGGCGGCCTGAATCGAGCGCACCGCGATGGCGGTGTGGTCCAGTGCGGACACGCCGACGTTCAGCATTAGCGCAGCTTCATCAAGAGTTCGAGCGGTTGCTCGACGAAGCGCTTGAGCGCAGCGGTGAAGCGGCCGGCGCCTTCGCCGTCGAGCACGCGATGGTCGAACGTAAACGAGGCGCCAATGCACTGCCTCGGCACCACCGCGCCATCAATCACGCGCGGCTGCCAGTCGATGCGCCCAAGGCCGAGGATGGCGACCTCGGGGTAGTTCAGAATGGGCGTCGCAAAGATGGCACTGCCGGGCAAGCCACCGAAGCTCGTAATCGTGAACGTGCTCCCCACCAGGTCCTTGGGTTCAGCCCGCTGTTCGCGCGCCGCGGAAACCAGTCGGTCGATCTCGCGCGCCACCTCCACCAGTGTCAGACGGTCCGCGTTTCGGATGACCGGAACCACCAACCCGCCCGACACAGCCGTCGCAATGCCAATGTGGTACTCGGACTTCAGCACGATGGCTTGCTGAGCCTCGTCCAGGGTGGCATTGGCCTCCGGAACTGCGCGGAGCGCCTCAATGGCGGCTTTCACGAAAAACGGCAGGTAGGTGAGCTTGACCGCCTCGGCCCCGGCGCTGACCTTCAAGAGCTCGCGCGCTCGCACCAGCTCGGTGACGTCGAGGAAGTCCATCGACGTCACCTGCGGCGCGTGATGCCAGGCCTGAAGCATGTGATCGGCGATGGACTTGCGCAACCCGCGCAGCGGCACCACCGTACTCGGGCCATCCGCGGCTGCTGAGACCTTCGGCACCTCACGACGGTCCGACTCAGGAACGCCATTGTCCGGTGGTTGCGCCCGACCTAGAAGGTCGAGGTCTTCGACACGGATGCGCCCCTGCGGTCCACTGCCTGTGACCCGTTCGAGGTCAATGCCGCGTTCGCGCGCAAGCTTGCGCACCAGCGGCGCCGCGCGCACTCGGTTCTCGCCGCCTGGCGGCTTGGCAGCAGGCATCGGCGCCGTCCCGACGATACCGAACCACTCCTCCTTCTCGGCGGCGGCGGCGCCGTTAGCAGTCTCGATCACCACGAGGATGTCCCCGAGCTGCGCAACGTCGCCTTCTGAAAAACGCGTCTCCACGACCGTCCCCGCCACGGGTGTCGTCAGCTCAACCGCCGCTTTGGCCGATTCGACCTCACACAGCGCATCGAATGCGCTGATGGCCTGGCCGGGCCTCACTTTCCACGTCAGGACCTGCGCCTCGCGAATTCCCTCACCGAGGTCGGGCAATCGGAACTCGAACGCCATTCGGCCTCAGTCCTCCATCGCAGCACGGATGGCCGCGGTGATGCGCGCTGTGTCGGGAAGATAGGCGTCTTCGAGCAGTTGCGGCGGGTACACCACGTCAGCGCCAGCGACGCGTCGCGGTGGGCTGCGCAGCGCATAGAAACAGCGCTCGACGATGCCTGCTACGACCTCACCGCCAGGTCCGCCAGTGTGCGGCGCCTCGTGCGCCACGACTAGTCTTCCGGTCTTCTCGACGGACTCTGAAAGGGTGTCCCAGTCGAGCGGCTGCAACGTGCGGGGATCGATCACCTCGACCTCGATGCCTTCGGCGGCAACTTCTTCCGCGGCTTGCAACGCCGATGGCACCACTGCGCCCCAGGCCACCACGGTCACATCATCCCCGCCGCGGCGCACCCTGGCACGACCGAGTGGAACTGGCGAAAGCCTCTCGGGCAGCGGCTCGCGCACCGCACGGTACAGCCGAATTGGCTCCATGACCACGACAGGATCAGATTCCTCGACGGCCGCCAGCAGAAGTCCAGCCGCGTCAATTGGCGTGCTCGGCACCACCACTTTGACGCCGGGGCTGCCCATAAGCAGTCCTTCGAGACTGTCCGAGTGATGTTCGGGAGTGCGCACGCCGCCGCCATACGCGGTGCGAACTACCAGGCGTGCGCGCGTCTGACCCCAGGTGCGGGCGCGGATCTGGCCAGCTTGCGCGATGAGCTGATCCAGGCACTTGTACATGAAGCCCATGAACTGGATCTCTGTAATCGGTCGTAGCCCACTGAGCGCCATCCCGAAGGCGGTGCCGACGATAGCGGACTCGGCCAGTGGTGTATCGAAGACGCGCTGCTTCCCAAAACGCGACTGCAGTCCATCCGTCGCACGGAAGACGCCGCCGAGCTGGCCGACATCCTGGCCCATCACCACCACGTGTTCGTCGTCGCCCAGGGCCTGAGCCAGCGCGCGATTGATGGCCTCAACCAGCAGCGCTTCTGCCACTAGCGAGCGGCCTCGATGTATGTTTCGAGGCTCGGAGTAGGGCGCGATTCGGCCTCCGCCACCGCCGCATCAATACGTGCGAGCGCTGCTTGTGCTGTCTCTTGCTCGGCATCCTCGTCCCACAAGCCGCGGCCTTCGAGGTATGCGCGAAAACGCGTGAGCGGGTCGCGGCCGCGCCAGTGCTCGATCTCGTCGGGCGGTTGGTAGCGCCGCGGATCGTCCGCTGTTGTGTGCGCCCCGATTCGATACGTTAGGGCTTCAACGAGTGTTGGCCCCTCACCGCTCCGAGCCCGCTGCAGCGCCCAATCGCTGACCGCGTGCACCGCCAGCACGTCATTGCCATCTACGAGCACGCCCGTCACGCCTTGAGCGAGGCCCTTTTGCGCAATCGTCTGGCTGGCTGTCTGGCGACTCCGCGGCATGCTGATCGCCCACTGGTTGTTCTGCACGAAGAGCACGGTCTGGGCGTTGAACACGCCTGAGAAGTTGAGGGCTTCGAGAAAATCGCCTTGGGAGGTGGCGCCGTCACCGATTACGCCGACGGCTGCACGCGGCTGATGTTGCAACGCGAAGCCGATCCCCGCGCCAACGGCGTGGAGCGATTGATCACCGATCACGATCTGGATCGGAAACACGCCGCTCGTGACGGGTTCCGCGGGCCAGTACAGGCCGCGGTAGTACGCGAACAGATCGATCAGATCCAGGCCCTGCATCAGCAGCGTGATGACCTCGCGGTAAGACGGGAAGATCCAATCGCCGCTGCGCATCGCCTGGCCCAGGCCAACCTGTGCTGCCTCCTGGCCGATAAGTGGTCCCCACACCCCGACGCGGCCTTGCCGCTGCAGCTGCAGCCCGCGCGCATCGAGCTGGCGTCCAAAGACCATCCAGCGATACATCTCGACCAGCTCGGCAGCTGATAGCTCCGGCTGGTAGCCGTCGACATCGAGCACCCGAAATGGCTCGGGCACGCCAGCCAGCGCGGGGATGCTTGGCGCCAGGGCTTGCTCGAGTGACCTGACCGACACCGCCACGTCGGCGGATGATACTTCTCCTGGATGCGAGTTTCCGTCGTAATCCCTGCTTACAACGAAGCTCGTCGCTTACCAGCCACGTTGGTGTGCTGGCGCGAATTCCTCGTCGCCCAGCCTTTTGCCGCGGAAATCGTGGTCGTCGACGATGGTTCGTCCGATCTCACTGCAGAGGTGTCTCAGGGCCCACTCACCCGGGTGGTGCGGCTCGTCCCGAACGGCGGAAAGGGGGGCGCCGTCCGAGCAGGCGTGCTGGCCGCAGGCGGAGACGTGATCGCCTACGTCGACGCCGACCTGAATATCGGCCCACAACACCTTCTCGAAGCCCTGCGGCTCCTGGAGGATGGCGCCGATCTTGTGGCCGGCCGCCGCAACCTGGGCGAGTACGCCACCGCCGAAGGCCCACTGCGTCTGCTCGCGGGCGGTCTGGTCCAGCTCACGCGGCGCGTGCTGGTGATGTCCGCGATTCGCGATACCCAGTGCGGCTTCAAGGTGTTCCGACGCGACCTGGCACAGGCGGTGTTCGCGCGAACGCGCATCCGCTCGTTCGCCTTCGATATCGAAGTGTTGTTCCTGGCCAAACGCCTCGGCGCACGCATCATCGAGATGCCAGTCACCACGACGTACCGCGCCGAATCGACCTTCAGCGTGCGCCGGCATCTACCCCGCTTCCTCTCGGACATCATCCAGATCCGCCTGAACGCGCTCTCACATAAGTACGATGGGTTGCCTTGATGCGACTTTCTGTCACGGCCGAAGGCGCGATGTTCTCGCCTTCCGAGCAGCACCGCCTGCTTGATGTCGCCCGCGCCGCGGATCAACTCGGCGTGGACTTCCTGGATACCACCGAGCACGTGCTCATGGGCTTGAATGCGCTGAAAAGCGGCCAGGGCTGGGAGATGCA
>JAFAZN010000253.1 GCA_019239775.1 Chloroflexota bacterium | reverse complement strand
ATCCAGATCTTTGCCGGCTTGCTCGCCGACTTGGCCGCAGACGAACGGGCGCGTTTTCTCGGAGCCCAACCGGACCGTGATGTAGGAGTGGGCGTGTGCAATGCGGCGAGCTGCGTGATGCTCCAACATGGCGGCTCGATCCCGCCGTGCTTCTTGTGCAGCCATTTGCTAACGGGTATCGAGTTCCTCCCTGAGATCGAGCTTCTCCGTGAGGCGACGCTGGCGGAGATCGAGGCGCTCCCAACGGAGCGATCATCTTCCTCACTGCAGGCCAACAAACGGTACGAACTGGATTGCATTGACCGGCTGATCGACGGCATTCGCGCCCGAGACGCACCAAGCTACAAAGACACAAGCTGCGGGCCGCTATCCCAGGGCACCAATGCCAGCTTGGCTCCTTCGTCCAGTGCTGCGCGAACGTCCACTGCGTGCGTCAGCCTGGCGTAGCGGATGTACTGCATGGTGGTCAGCGTGGTGGAGTGTCCGAGTTGCGGGGCAATGGCATAGATGTGGGCGCCCGCTTGCGCCTGTCGCGTGGCAAACGTGCGGCGCAGCAGTCTGGCTGTCAGGGCAACGGTTTCGTCCGGAAGCATGAGCCTGGCGCGCTCGCCGAGCAGACGCAGCCCCTGCCAGATCCACTCCGGGTCCGCAACGACCCAACGTCCTCGATCGATGCGCAAGAATAAGCTCCGCGTGCCAAGTAAAGCGCGCGCTGGTGTTGCCCTGCTTTCGCGGACGGATTCGGTAGAGAGGATCAGGCCGCGGCGCTGAGACGATAGTAGTCCTCCTCGTACAGGTCTGGGCTGGAGTAATTGAGAGTCGAGTGGAGGCGGACCCGGTTGTACCAGCCCTCAATGAAGGTGAATATGGCTGTACGGGCAGACTGGCGTGTTGGCCAGGCGTGCAGATAGATCTGCTCGTTTTTCAGAGTTGCAAAGAATGATTCGGCGACCGCGTTGTCCCAACACGTTCCAGGGCGGCCGATGCTGTGTCTGAGACCATGCTGCTCGAGCAGGTCACAGTACGCAGCGCTGGTGTATTGACTTCCACGATCGGAGTGACAAATGAGGCCTGCTGGCGGGCGTCGGTTGTTCAACGCCATCTGCAGCGCTGCGGTGACCAGTTCCGCACGTAGGTGATCCGCCAAGGCCCAGCCGACGACCTTGCGCGAGTACGCATCCAGGATGACCGTCAGATACAGCCAGCCCTCCCAGGTGCGGATGTAGGTGATATCTGAAAGCCATAGCTGGTTGGGCTCGGCCGGTCGGAACTGCCGTTGCACCAGGTCCTGCACCTGCGTGCTCGGATCCGGAATCGTTGTGCGCCGAAAGCGACGCGGAGTCCGACCAACCAGACTTGCCTTGCGCATCAGTCGCGCGACACGCTTGCAGCCCACGTGTTTGCCGCGGTTGCGCAGCGCCGCATGCACGCGTGGAGCACCGTACGTGCAGCGGCTGTCATCGTAGATAGCTTTGATCTCGTCGATGAGCTGCTCATCGGCTCGAGCCCGGGCGGACAACTTCTGGCGCTGCCAGGCGTAAAACGCGCTCTTGGCCACGCCCAGCACACGGCACAGCAGAACGACCGAGTGATGCGCCTTCTCCGCCGCGATGAACCGATAGCGGCTCACCGGGTCGTTTCCTTGGTGAAGAAGGCGATGGCTTTTGCCAGTACGTCACGTTCTTCGCGTACCACGCGGAGCTCGCGCCGCAGACGCGACAACTCTTCACGCTCAGCTGTCGTCAGGCCATCACGTTGACCAGTATCGATCTCAGCCTGGGCGAGCCAACGATGCACGCTGCTCTCCGGCAGACCCATGTCGCGACAAACCTCGGCGATCGACTTACCTGAGCGACGGATCAGTGCCACCGTCTCAGCTTTGAAGTCTTTGGTGAACTTGCGCCTCGAGCGCTTCTCCATTCAGGCGGACTCCATCGGGGCAAGTATCCCCCGTTTTCAGGTGTCCGTCGAAGCGGGTCAACCCCAGCGCAGCTGTGGTTCGTTCCTTGTATTGGTCGAGGAGACGCGCCACGCCGCGATCCAACACCGCATCATGTTCCTCACGCTTCTTGTCATGCTTCCAGCACAACCAGAAGCGACCCGGTTGGAACTCGCCCCAATCGTCCACCCCGATCAGGGCGAGGCTCTGCCGGCGCAAGCCAGCGGTCCCACTCACCAGGGCAGCCAGAGCGATGCTCCAGCGGTTGAAAACCAGGCACGATGTTGCGCTCAGGCCCGCTGGGTCGATTGGCCATTCCAAGGTACGCGCTGCGAGGATGGCATCGCCGCATGTTCGCAGCAGCTGTGCAAACGCGTCAGTCGAGGGGGCCGTACCATCATCGTCGCGCTTAGGGACGGGCGCATTCCGCAGCCAGCCGGCCACACGTGGAAGGCGCCGAGCGTCCAGTCGCTCGATCGGTTGCTTCAATACCTCCTCCAG
>JAFAZN010000134.1 GCA_019239775.1 Chloroflexota bacterium | reverse complement strand
GGACCTGCAATCCACGGAGTGACATCCCCTCACGGGTGATGTTCCCCCCAAGGGATAGGAGTGTTGTGTCCCACGGACGTCCAATCCACGGACTGATGACCACCCACGGGAGTGCAACCCACGGAGTCATGTCCCCTTACGGGTGATGTTCCCCTCAACGGATGGGAGTGTTGTGTCCCACGGAGGTGCAACCCACGGGCGTGCAACCCACGGAGTGGTGTCCCTTCCCGGAACGGGAGTGATGTCTCCACGGAGGTGATGCCCCCGCGCGTGCAACCCGACGGATGTGCAACCCACGGAGTGATGTCCTTTCAAGGAGGTGACGCCCTGCGGAGGTGATGCCACCCACGGACGTGCAGCCCGCGGACGTCCAATCCACGGACTGATGACCACCCACGGGAGTGCAACCCACGGAGTGATGTCCCACGGGGTGATGTCCCTCGCTGGACGGGAGTGGAGTCCCACACCGAGGTGCCCTGGAACTATGGCGGCGCGGTATCGATTCGCAGGGTAAAATAGCTGTGGCCTATGGAAATGCACCAGCTCACCTATTTCGAGTCGGTGAGTCGGCATTTGCATTTCACCCGCGCGGCGCAGGAGCTGAACGTGGCTCAGCCGTCGGTTAGCCAGCAGATTCGCAAGCTGGAGCACGAGCTTGGCGCGCCGCTATTCAACAGGATGAAGCGGCACGTCACGCTCACAGAGGCGGGCAAGACATTCCTGCCGCATGCGCGAGCCGTGCTCCAGCGCCTGGAAGAAGCCAGGCTCGAGGTCCAGGAGCTCTCAGGCATGCGTAAAGGCACGCTGGCCGTCGGCGCGCCGCCGAGCGTGGGCACGCATCTGCTGCCGCGGGCCCTGGCCAGGTTTTCTGAGAGCCGCCCAGGCATCACCTTGAGTTTCAGAGAGGCAGGCTCGCGTACCCTCGTCAGCCTCTTGGAAGAGGGTGAGCTGGACCTCGCCGTCGTCATTCAGCCCATCAAGCATCCCGCCCTGGAAACCCAACCCTTGCTCGAAGAGGAGCTGCTGCTTGCCGTTCCGAAGGGGCACCACTTGCCTACAAATGGCAAAACCTCGGGCCGGGTACGCCTGGCGCAGCTGAGCGAGGAGCCGTTTGTGCTCCTGCGTGAAGGCGCGTATGACCTGCGCGATCAGACCCTGACGGCATGCCGTCGGGCCGGCTTCGAACCCCACGTCGCCCTGGACGGTGGCGAGATGGACAGCATGCTGCGCTTCGTCGCCGCGGGCATCGGCCTGGCCATCCTGCCGCAGATGGTGCTGTCGGACGTGGACCCCAGGGATGGACCGGTGGTTCTGCATCGACTCCAACCGCGACTGACGCGCTCGCTGGTGATTGCTCGCCGCCGGGACCGCTATTTCTCAGCCGCCGCACGTGAATTTACTACGGTCCTGGAAGAGGCTTCCCGTACTTGATGGCGACCACTCCAGACCAGAGCCCGATACCGAGCCCACGCGCCAAGCGCGCGATCTGCGACGGCTGCGGTGCCCGCGGCTGGCTCGAGCCTGGCGAAGTCCGCACCTGCAGCGAATGCGGCGGACCGTATCGGCCGATGGCCCTGTTGGAAGGCATTATCGATCGATGGTTCGCGCCGCCAGTTCAGCACGTCTCCGAGCTCTATCCACGCCACCTGAAGCTGATCGAGCTGATGTGGACCGCCGAAGGCCGCGGCCGAGAGATGTACGAGGCGCTGGGGCTCGACAGGGTTTCCTACAGCCAGTTTCTGACCCGAGCCACGCAGCTGGTCGTGCGCGGACTCGATGAAGGCTGGATTGTGGCCGACATTCCGGCTGCGCCCAACCCAGACCCCAGCGCCTACGGGGTGCGTTTTCTGGATCCTGAACGATGGGCCGACGAGCTCACCGCCGCGTTCGCAGAAGACCTGCCGCTGCCGCCCAACGGTTTGCCGTCCGGGGTTGAGGGCGATCCAGACCTGACCTAAGAGGTCCCTCCGCCGTATTCGAGCTGGATCGCCTGGTCGTCCTCGGCAACGACCAGTCGATTGCGCTGGCTGAAGTGGAAATGGGCGTTGCCGACGTTGATGTACCAGGTGCCGTCGTTGAAGCGCGTCTGACCGTCGGTCATCACTTTCTGGGCCGCGGCACTGGAGCGGACCTGCTGCGCCACGATCGTTAGCGCCTCTGAGTCCGAGAGCGTGGGGGTCTGGACCGGCTCGGGCTGCGCGCGGAAGGGCAGCGTGGCAAGGGCGATCACCAGCAGGGTCACGCCGATGCCAGCGACCATCAGCGGCAGCGGCGAGCGCAGCGAAACCAGTGGCACCTGACGCCGCGAGCGCGCGCTGCTGAGCATTTGCGCCAGTTGTAACACGGGCGCACCAACCCAAGGTGCAGCACTCCGTAAGGTTCACCACCACCGTGTGGGCTCATCACTCCGTGAGGTTCACCACCCCCGACGTTCCCCACACCGTGAGGGTTCATCACCCTGGGTTCGTCACTACGTGAGGGTTGATCACACCGTGAGATTCATCACCTCGTGTGGACTATCGCCCGACTGAAACCGAGTTCTTCTGGATACTGACGGCAGTACTGTCGGGCTCTCAACTTCCCGAAACGTGCGCCGATTCTCGATCCGGAATGATGCGTACGTGCCGTAACTTCTTGAGCAGCCTTTTTGGCCTGGCCCTCGTGCTGGCCGCAACCATGCCTGCGAACGCGGAGCCAGCCGCGGCCGGCCAGATCGCCGATGCGCGCTTCGGCGTGGCGGAGGGATTCCGCAATCCCAGCGTGATGGCCGACATCGGCGCGGGCTGGGAGCGTTTGATCCTGCCGTGGGACCAAATCCAGCCCGACAAGCCTGGTGATTTCGGCCACCTCGGTCAAACGCTGACCAGGGCGCAAATTCAGGGCGAGCTGAACCGCGGCACGAAGGTGGCAGGTCTGCTCCAGTTCACCCCGGCGTGGGCAGCGGCAAACCCGGGCGACGGCGCCCGGTCGGTGCCGAAGAACCTGAACCTGCCGTTCGACGATCCCAACAACTACTTCGGGCAGTACGCGTACCAGACGGCCAAGTACTACGCCGGCCAGATCGACCAGTGGATCATCTGGAACGAACCGGAATTCAAGCCCGGTGATGCTGGCGCCGGCGGTAGCTACACGTGGCTGGGCTCCGATGCCGACTTCGCGCAGTTGCTGAAGGTTGGCTATCAGGCTATCAAGAAGGCCAATCCGAACGCGGTCGTCTCGTTCCCTGGAACGTCGTACTGGGTGGATATCAACAACAACCGACCCCTGTTTTACGACCGGGTGTTGAGCATTCTTGCGCAAGACCCGTCGGCTGCGGCGAACAATTACTACCACGATGTGGTGTCGCTGAATCTGTACCGCGCACCGGACGACGTGTATCGCGTACACGGTGTTTTCAAGGGGATCCAGGCCAAATACGGCATCGACAAACCGGTGTGGCTGACCGAAACCAACGCGATGCCATCCAATGACAGCGCGGTGCCCTGTCCACACTCCGATACCCCGATCCAGACGACCATGGATCAGCAGGCGGCGTACGCCATCCAAGCGGAGGCACTTGCGGCGGCCGCCGGCTATGGCAAAATCGAGTTTTACCAGATGGTGGACTCCAATCCGTGCAACGAGCCCGCCGTGTGGGGCGTCACCCGCGACGACGGGAGCAAGCGACCGGTGGAAGAGGCGTTGAAGGTGGCCGTCAACAACTTTGCGGGCTACAACAACGCGCGATTCGTACCACTGGTGCGTGACCAGGCGGCCTGGTCGGCCTGGCCGGATGATCCGACGTCGCTGGTGCCGAACTGGCAGGTCTACCAGGTAGCGTTCGATAAACCGGGCAATCAGCGAGTCACCGCGCTGTGGAATGGTGATGGTTCGCCATTGCACGTACGTATCCCGAAGAATGGCACGAGCGCACAGGTGATTGATCGACTTGGAAACGTGCAGTCGCTGGAGTCCAACCAGGGCTGGTGGGTGGTTGACCTGCCGGCTGCCACGGCCTACTTCAAGCTCAGCGATCAGATCAAAGATCCGGATGGCTATCACTTCATCGGTGGTGATCCGGTGCTGATCGTGGAAAATGGTGTGGATACCAGCGCGCCGGTGGTCGCGCCGCGACTGGGCGATCCTGGCAGTGTGGCTTCGGAGTTCAAAGTCTTTGTCTCGCCTGATGGTGGGCAGACGGTCAATCGCGGTCAACCCGCTGAGTTCTATGCAGCGACGCACAGCTACGAGGGGTTCTCGGCACCGATCGACTTCAGCGTGATCCAGTGGAGCACGCAGCGCTTTCCATCGCCGAAGGACGGCTCCTCGCTGCCGCTGGCGGCTACGGTGCCGACTGGAGTGAAACCAGGCGACACCGCCACGCTGCACTTTGAAACGGCCGGTGCCGACCCTGGGATTTACTACATCAAGGTGGAAGCCGACGGCGGCGGGATCTCAAAGTCGTTCGACATCGCGCTGGTAGTCAACTGACGCGGCCCATCCCCGGGGGTCAACCTCCGGGGGTGACAAGCCCACCCTCGTACGCGATCACAACCAGTTGCGCGCGATCGCGGGCACCCAGTTTCGCCATGGCGCGGCTCACGTGCGTCTTGGCAGTGGCCGATGTGATGACCAATTGTTCGGCAATCTCGTCGTTGGAGCGGCCGGCGGCCACCAGCACCAGCACCTCTTTCTCGCGATCCGTCAGTGCGGAGAGCGCACCTGACACCACTGAAGTGCGGCGCGGTTGGGCCGCAAACGCGGCGATCAGTCGCCGCGTCACACTTGGCGCGAGCAGCGCTTCACCCCGCGCGACAACGCGCACCGCGTTGAGCAACTCAACAGGTTCACAGTCTTTCAGCAAGAATCCGCTCGCACCCATGCGAAGTGCCTCGAAGACGTATTCGTCTTGCTCGAACGTCGTGAGAATGAGCACGTGGACGGCGGCGAGGTCTGGATCGGCGGCGAGACTGCGAGTGGCTTCAATACCGTCCAGATGTGGCATGCGAATATCCATGAGCACGACATCCGGTCGGAGTTGACGCGCCAGGCGGATGGCTTCGGCGCCGTCCACCGCTTCGCCTACCACTTCCATGTCCGAATCGGACGCAACGAGTGCGCGGAAGCCGGCCCGCACCAGTGCTTGATCGTCCGCGAGCAGTACGCGGATCACGCGGTGCTCTGCGCACTTGGGAGGCGGGCCAGAAGACGGAATCCGCCACGCTCCAGAGGTCCGGCCTCGAGTGTGCCGCCGAGTGCAACCGCGCGTTCGCGCAGACCGGACAATCCATGGCCCGTACCGGCTGACTCAACGCTCCGCCCCGCGGCCGCGGACCCGCCGCTGTCACACACTTCGACGCACACCGCATCGGGGATGTAGCGAAGATGGACCTGCGCGAGCGCGCCTGGTGCATGCCGAATGACGTTCGTCAAGCCCTCCTGGACCACGCGATATGCGGCCAGGTCTGTTGCCGGAGTCATTGGCGTTGGCTCGCCGTCCACGTCGAGGTCGACATGGAGTCCGGTCGCGCGCACGCGCTCCAGCAGCTCCGGTAGCCGCGCCAGGCCCGGCGCTGGCTCCCGATCCTCCGCTTCATCCGTCGACTGACGCAGCACGCCGAGCATGCCGCGGAGGTCGCGCATGGCATCGCGGCTGACGGCTTTGATCGCGAGCAGCGCCTCGCGCGCTTGCTCGGGATTTTCATCCAGCAAGTGCGCGGCGACACCCGCCTGGATCCCGATCGTCGCGATGCTGTGCGAAATGACGTCGTGCAGCTCGCGGGCAATTCGCAAGCGTTCTTCGGTGAGCATGCGCCGCTCCTCTTCAGCGCGGGCTTCGGCCTGGCGTCGCCCGGACGCGGCGCGGAGCTCGGCAGCGGCCTGTCCGAACAGGATGGCAGCCGCGATGAGAATGATCATGGCGTAGAGAAAATCGGGGCGTTGTCGCACCAGCGCCGCGACCCCGAAGGGAGGAATTGCGGCAGCCAGGAGGAGCACCGAACGCCACCATTCGCCGGCGCGTGGCACCAGAAAGGCGGCGACTAAAGCGCCGAGAAAATAGGGTGTCTCCGTGTAGTAGCCAAGCGCTTGATACCCCGCGATCGAGAGTATGGCTACGGCGTACGCGGCCTGCGGCCACCAACGTGCGGCAGCCACAGCGAGGGTGCCACCGACCAACAATGCGAGGCCTGGCGCGTCGAGCAATCGTGCGTCGGGCGAGCGCGACTGCTCCCCCAGCGTGACTCCCAGCGCCAGAAGGGCCAGTGCCACCGCCGTCGCGGCGAACGGAATCCACCCGAACCGATCGGTGGTGGCTTTGCCCGGCATACGCACCATGGTACCCACGTTACTCGTAGCGCAAAGCCACAATCGGATCCAGGCGGGAGGCTTTACGGGCTGGATAAATCCCGAAGAACACACCTATTGCCGCGGAGAAGCAGAACGAGAGCAGCACCGCGCTTAGCAGCGGCGGTGCCGGCCAGCCGGCAAACATGGACACCAGCGTCGAAAGGCCGCAGCCGATGCTAATGCCAATTGCTCCACCCGCCACTGAGAGGACGACCGCCTCCACCAGGAACTGGGCCATCACATCCATCGGTTGTGCACCGATCGCCAGTCGGATACCGATTTCGCGCGTGCGTTCGGTAACCGAGACCAACATGATGTTCATGATGCCAATGCCGCCGACCACCAGTGAGATGGCCGAGATGCTACCCAGCAGCACAGTCATTGCCTGACTCACCTGCTGGACCTTGGCAATTACGTCGTTGTTGTTGAAGACGGAGAAGTCGTCCGCGTCGCCGGGCCGCAGTTGATGGCGCAATCGGAGCACCTGGTCGAGCTGCTGCATTGCCACATTCATCTGCGTCCCGTCCGCCACCTGTAAGACGATCTGGTTGATCGAGCTGGACCCGAAGAGTCGCACTTCACCTGTCTGGAGTGGAATGAAAATCACGTCGTCCTGGTCAGCCCCGTAACCGCTGCCTTTGCTCGCCAGGACTCCAACGACGGTGAATGGGACGTTACGCACGCGAATGACTTGTCCGATCGGCGAAGCTCCATTCGCGAAAAGATTGGTTGCGACGGTGTGGCCGACGACCGCGACGTTGCGGGAATCAGTGTTGTCCTGTGACGTGAAGAAGGCGCCCGACTGAACCTCCCAGTCTTCGATCTGCTGGTAGGCAGGCATCACGCCCATCACGCGCGTTGGCCAGTTCTGGTTACCGAAAACGACCTGGGCGTTGCCAGCCACGACCGCGCTTCCGGCGGTTACGCCGTGCACGGATTGCAGGATGGCGTCAACATCGCCAGGCTTGAGCGAGTTGACGGATCCGGCTGCCTGGCGCGCGCCACTCGATTGCGCGCTGCCAGGTGAAATCGTGAGAACGTTGGCCCCCAGTCCTGCGAGCTGGGCCTTCATCGAGGCGCTGGCGGACTCCGCCAGCGCCAGCATCGCGATCACCGCCGCGACACCGATGATGATGCCCAGCGCAGTGAGAATGCTGCGGCCTTTGTTCGCGCGCAGCGCCGAGATCGCCGACGGAATCGTCTGCAATAACCGGCTGCCAACAGCCGGAATGCTGTCCACCACCAGCGGTGCACTATCTTCGAGGGACTCAATCCGCGCGTTCACGCTGCCACCTCCATTGGCCTATCGTTCTCGGTACTCTGCGGCCAGGATGCAAGTGCGTTCGCCGCCGACAGCGGGTGCGCATTGCGCCGGTCGGAGACAATTACGCCGTCTTTGAAAACAACGGTTCTCGAGCAATAGCTGGCAATGTCGGGCTCGTGTGTAACCAGCACGATCGTTGCACCTTCCCGATTCAAGCGCTGCAGGATCGCCATGATCTCCACGCTCGTGCGCGAGTCCAGGTTGCCAGTTGGCTCGTCCGCCAGGA
>JAFAZN010000463.1 GCA_019239775.1 Chloroflexota bacterium | reverse complement strand
ACGTTGATGTGATTGGTACCGAGCGGTGAGAGACGCATGACGTCCTCGTCGCCGATTACCAGGAGTTTGTACAGATGTTAACACCTGTGCCGGTTAGCGCAGGCCGGACGCTACTGCTATAGCGGATTCGTCGCTAAGACTGTATGGAGCACCAGGGCATGTGTGGAAGACATTGCTGGGATGCGATTAGGTGCAACGAGGCGGGCCCAGCTCGGCTGGGATGTGTGGCGGCACCTTTAGTCAGGCCTGGCTGACGGAACGCTAAGGTGTCAGAAACGCCTCCGCTGGAAGGGCTCTTGTGGAGCAAGCGCCCTTCCGAGATGAAGCGTGTTGACAGTGTGGTGCCTTGTTTACTGGAGTTCGTCGCCCTGTGCCAGATCGATGACTCTCTGTGCGACACTCCGGCCGAGCGCCAGCCCCACTCTGACATCAGTTGGGAAGTGGATACCGGCCCAGATGCGGGACTGTCCGGCCTGGTCGGCCAGCGCATTCAGGGTCTCAGCATCGCGCGGGAACAGGTAAGCCAGCGTACCCGCTGCCGCACTCGAAAAGCAGCCGTGTGCCGCCGGATAACTGGGATGGTTGGGCGTCGGGAAGACCGTCGTGAGAGTCGGATCGAGCTGGAAGGGTCGGATAGCCCAGTACGCATATTTTGCGTCCCAGCACGCCACGCCGGAATCGTATGCGGCAATGCTTTCGAGCGCATACGCTCGCGCTGCCCGCGGTGGATCCGCATCCAGGCGGTACTCCAGAATCTTCTTGTTTGCCTGCTCATTCCAGAACCAGTAGTTGCGAGTGCCGCCCGACGCATATTCCCAGAACAATGCATCGGCATTGCTCTTGGGCGTTCTGGGAAAATCCTTGAGCACCGCCAGATCCGCGGCTTCCTCCGGCGAGTCGTAGGCCGGTGGTGGGCCTGGCCAGAACTCACTGCCTGACGCTAGGGCCCACGTCTTCCAGGTGCCAGCCAGCGGCAGAATCGGATTGGTGCCGCTCCAGTGGCCTGGCTCGCTCGGCACGGAGCCGGTCCACTGTGCGTCAGATCCGTCGTGCTGGGCTCGATCAATCGCCAGTGCACCAACGGCTCGACCGAGTTCCAGGCCGGCCGCAATGTCGCTCGGGTATTGGACTCCAGCCACAAGTCGCGAGCGGCTGGCCTCGTCGGCCTCGTCCGCGAACAGTTGCGTATCGTCGGGGAACACATAGGCCAGCACTGTGGAGGCCGCGGCTGCCGCGGCGGCATGCTCAGAGGGGTACGAAGGACTTGATGGTATTGCGACAACCGCCGTCAGCGTCGGGTCAGCGTCACCTGGCCGGGGCCGTTGATACGTGTACTTCGCGTCCCAGGTGGCGACCATTGAGTCCGCGATGGCAACATTGACCAGTGCCAGCGCGCGCGTCGCGTAGTTGTTGTTGAGGTTGTGCTTCAGCGCTTCTGTGACCGCCAGCTCATTCCAGCGATAGGACGGCGCGCCGGTATCCCAGAATGCAATCTGGTCCAGGCTGGCGTTATCCCGCTGCGCGGCGAGAGCGTGCAACTGGTCGAGCTCCGATTGCGTGGTCGCAGCATCCGGAGGCGGACCTGGTCGAAACTGGCTGCCCGAGGTGAGCAACCACGTGTGCCACTGTCCGGCCTGAGTCTCGGCCTGAGCAGCACCCGGCGCAGCGCCCGCGTCGACGGGCACGAGTGCGACGAGCAGGCTGACAATGGCTACGAATTTGATCGCATCGCGATGGCGCCACCGCGCGCGCTTGGCGGCGGTGGACAATGACCAATGACGTGCCGAGAGCATCATGAGCGGTCCTCCTGTTGAGTCCATTCACGGCGCAGCCTACGTGGGAGCCGCGCATACGACATCGTCAGAACGGACTATCGGAAAGGAATGGCCAGAACTGTGCAGTCAGCTATCGGGAGGGGCGTCCGGCACTCGGCGCGAGACCCCGCTCGACCGCCCACGCCGCCACCTGAGCGCGTGATCGGAAGCCTAATTTGTTCAGAATATTGGCGACGTGGCGCACCGCCGTTGCCTCGGCGATCACAAGTTCCTGCGCGATCTCGCGGTTGCTGAAACCTCGTGCAATCAGTGCCGCGACCCCCTGTTCGCGTTCCGATAACGGCTCGGTCCCCTGTGCTGCGACGACCACCGATTGTCCGTCGCCTGTCACCCGGTCGGACTCCGCCTTGGCTCGCTCGCGTTGCACCGCAAAGGCGCCCACGGGCCTGAGTAGCCCCTCGAGCATCAAGTTCTCCGAAGGCCGTGCTTCAATCACTTGCTCGACCAGCGCGTGGACTCGCTGGCTAATCCGGATCTCGCCATCGCCTCCCGCCTCGCAAAGGCCTCCGGCCACAGTGATGACATTGCCGACCGCCCGATACTCCGAGCGTCCTTCGAAACCGATCGTTCCGAGGGTGGCGTACCCAGCATCGATGCCTGCTCGAAAGCCCAGTTCGTAGCCTCGCTTGCGCCAGACGCTCGTCAGGTCCTCCACTTGCGCCCGCATCGCGAGAGCGAGCAACACCGCCTGCCGAGCCGGGTCGGGCGACGGCAGCGGGTCATTGAAGAACACCATCAATCCGTCGTCAGTGAACTGTCCGACGGTGCCCTGGAAAGCGAAGCTCAGGTTTCCGATGGTCCTATAGAACTCGCTGAGCACCTGGATGACAGCCTCCGGCTCAGTGGTCTCCGCTATCGCGGCAAACCCACGCAGGCCGCACACCAGAACGGCGATCTCGCGTCGGTGAGTCTCGAGCAGCGACTCGCCTTCGGCCGAGACGATCACATCCGCAAGCTGCGGTGCAAGAAAGCGACGCAGGCGGTTGAGCCGTTCCAGCTCCGTGAGCTGCGCCTTCACGCGGGCCTCCAACGTGCGATTCCACCCCGCGAGCTCGGTTGCTTGCGCCTCGATCACTGCCTGGTAAGACCTGATGCGCAGGAGTGATTTGACGCGAGCAAGCAGCTCCGCGTTATCCACCGGCTTCTGAATCAGGTCGTCCGCGCCTGCCTCGAGTGCCCGCGTCTTCTCCTGCTCTTCACGCGCAGTGATCATGATGACCGGTAGCAAGCGGGTCCGTTCGTCAGCCCGGAGCTGCTGACACACGGCGTATCCGTCGAGGCCAGGCATCAGGATGTCCAGGAGTACGAGATCGGGCTTTTCGTCCGCGACTTTCGCCAGCGCTTCAGCGCCGGACGCGGCGCTGATCACGGCATAGGCCAGCGGGGCCAGAACCGCCTCGAGCAAGCGCACGTTCCGCGGCTCGTCATCGACAACCAGGATTCTTGGAGTGGAGGCCATGTCAGCGGTTGTCTATTACGAGGATCAGGTCGTCGTGCATTCCTCTGCCACCGTCACGACCGCCTCCTCGAGAGGCAGTGCAAAGGTGAACGTGCTGCCTCGGCCGATCCTGCTCTCCACCCAGATACGCCCGCCGTGGAGCTCCACAAGCCGTCTAGCGAGTGCCAGGCCGAGGCCTGTTCCTTCCAGGCCCGGCTCAGGAGGATCCACCTGTTCGAACTCTTCGAAGATTCGCGCCTGGTCCTGGGGTGCAATACCAACACCCGTGTCGTGGACCGACACCCGGATCTCGCCGTCGACGCGGCATGTTGTCACGTGCACCTGGCCACCGGGTGGCGTGAACTTGGTGGCATTGGTGAGCAGGTTGAACACAACTTGTTTGAACTTGCGTTCATCGGCGCGGATGCGCTCGATGGCTGGATCCACTTCCAGATTCAGCGCGATCCCGTGCCGGAGGGCGGGCTCGCGGACCATAGTCAGACCAGCCTCGAGCGCCTCGCGGACGGAGAAGTTCACCGGGAACAGATCCATCCGACCGGCCTCAACTTTGGACAGGTCCAGGATATCGTTGATCAATGCGAGGAGATGCCGCCCCGACGCACGGATTTCGACGAGATGTTCGACCTGTTTGTCGGTGAGTGGCCCGAAGAAGCGCCCCAACAGCACGTCGGCGAAGCCAATGATGGCATTGAGCGGCGTTCGCAGCTCGTGAGACATGTTCGCCAGAAACTGCGATTTGTGACGGTTGGCGGTTTCAAGCTGCTGGTAAAGCCGGCCGAGCTCACTGCTCATCGTGTTAAGGTCGGCCGCTAGCGCCCCCAGTTCGTCTCGATTGGGGACGTCCACGCGCCGTGCGAATTCGCCACCCGCGATCTCCGATAAACGGACTTTCATTTGCCTGACAGGGCCAATGAGCGACCACGAGATCACGTATCCCAGCAGCAACGCAAAGGCGATACTGCCAATGGCGAACGCAATCACCAGCCAGCGCGACATCTCGTACGCACTCCGGCTGGCCTCGACACTGGCCGCCATGTCAGCCTCTGCTCGGTTCACCAGTTGATCGGTCAGGCGCTGGAGCCGGTTCGCGAGCGGATTGGCTTGCGTGACCTGCAGCTCGCGGGCGGCAGCCACGTTGCCGTCCTGTAACAGCGCCACCGACTGTGTGATGGTCTGCCTGAACTGGCTGTAGTTGGCCTGGACTTGCTGGAGCACGTCGGCTTCGTCGCTGGCGACGAACTGCAGGTGGTCGAAGTCGTACCCGAACTGGTTGAGCTGGCGCAGTGTCGCCTCGAGGGTTGGCTCGTCGGGCGAGACCAAAGCGGATGCGACGCCGTACAACTCTGCCGTGGTGTCGTTCTGCAACTGGCGATACGCCGCGACCTTCCGCTGCAGCTTTGCCGCCTCTTCGCCGCGACCCTGCGCATCGGCCAGCACCGCCAGACTGACAGCGCCGACCAGAATCAGGAGCATGACGATGGCAAGAAAGGCAGCCAGGAGTTTGGCGTGCACGCTGACCGGTAGACGGGCGATCAGGCGGATAAGGCGGCTTCCCATGCTTGCTTCTCGCGGCGTTATCCGCGGTCAGCTTGGCTCGGCGGCGCGGCAGCCAATGGCCGCACAGGGAGCGGACAGAAAGCCAGGCTTGCGGACGGCGGCGGCGCAAGCTCGGACTTCACGTCCGCAAGTGGCTGCCAGTCGGCGCCCCGGGCGATGAGCTGTTTAGGGTCTTGTCTGACCATGCCGGCTTCATACAACCGCAGGCCGTAAAACCGGAGCGTGTCCTCTGGGTCGTAGTCGCGCCAGTCGAGAGAATGAATCGCGTGGACCGCATCCAGGGTGTAGTCGTACTGCGTGGTATAGCCGCGATCGACCAGCAGGCGGACAGCTGCCTCCGGATCGTGCGTGGTCAGGTCGACCGCACTCAAGATCGCGTGGAGCGCCCGACGGGTCGCCACTGGGTGAAGATTCACGAACTCGCGATTAGCGGCCACCATGCAGCAGAAATACTCGGACCATGGTCGGTCGATCATGCTGTTGATCACCACGTGGCCGATGTGCCTGGCCCGGAGTTCCTGCGGGTCGGTCGGAAACCCGAGATAACCGTCGATCCGCCCCTCGTCGAGCAACTGCATCGCCTCCGGTGGCGGATGCGTCTCCCACCTCACGTCCGCGGCCGGATCGAGGCCCACCTGGGCCAGCATGGTGGACAAGAAGACGTGTGGGGGCGAGTCGAGCGCAGGCACTGCGACGGGCCTGCCCTTGAGGTCTCGGATCGACTGCACGCGATCGGTGCCAAACAGCTCGAAGCATCCGATGTGTGCGCCGGCCAGCACAACAACGGGATCCCCGGCAGCGATCTGAGTGAGCAGCGGACCCGCGAAATGGAGGTTGATGTCGGCTTCGCCCGAAGCGAGCGCCGGCCCGATCGCGGTTGGGTTTGGCTTCTTGACATATGCCAGGTCAGTGAAACCGGCCTCACGCAGCAGATCTTCCGCGACGTACTGGGCCGCCTGGCACATGCTCGGGGTCTGCACCAGCCGCAACCGAGTGGTCTCGATTGCGCTACCCGAGACCACAGGTGTTAGCGACGTGGCTCGGCAGCCAGCCAGCACCAGGACGCCAGCCGTGGAAATGCTCAGGCCGGCCGCGCGCTTGAGGAATCGCCGGCGGTTGTAGCGCCCAACAAGCATGGTACTCATTGCTCCGACCGAGCTTTCTCCGACGGCGAGTGAGCCTGCACTGAGCCTGGAGAGTACGCCATCGTCAGAACTATGTAGCGCAGGCTTGGCTTCCGCCTGATGAACTACTCAGCGATGGTCAGAACCGTGTAGCGCACCGGGGAAAGTGAGGAATTCCTCACCTGGTGAAGAAGCGAATCTCCGAGAAGACCCAACGGCAACCTCGCGAATGGTTCGACTGTGCAGAACTAATGTTCTATAATGCGGTGGGAGCTTGTGCGTGGTCCCGCCCGGCTATAGGTTCGTAGAGCGCCCCCCAGATGTGGGTCACGGCCACCCCATGCTCGTATTCGACGCAGCGGATCGGCTGGACTTGCCACTTACGACGTTCTCGAGGGAAGGGCTGCGCCGCCTATCGGCGAGCTCTGTCAGAGTGTACCTCTACGCACTCTTGCCCTTCTTCACCTTCCTGGCCGGTTGCGCACTAGATGCTGAGCGGTCGTGGAATGGTGACGTTGAAACTGTGCGCAATACCGTCGCGGACTACCTGGAAGACCACCTCAACTGCGTCATTCGGCGTCACCGCCTGGGATTCGAGCTTGTATCGGTAACAGGAAGAACGCGGGGCAACGTGGGTGCTTTCCTCGCGTTGAAGCTCTTCTATGTCGTCCTGTGCGAGGTCGGTTGCTACACGGCAGAGAACCCGCTGGTCGACGTGACGTCGCGAGGGCTCGGTGATTTCGACTATGACGAATTCGATGACGACGCTGACCATCCGCCCAGAATGCCGCAGATCAGCGGCGTTGAGCCGAGCCGGTCGCACAGGCGTTTGACTGACAGCTTTTCAAGCTGGTCGGCGGGGACTGGACCCCTCAAATCATCGACGACACCACCTTCCCGTGGCCGTAATGGCCGGTGGGAGAAAGCTATGTGGCTGGGGCTTACGAGAAGAATGCGTGACCAGGTTGCTGTTCGAGACCGGCGGCCGAATCTTCGAGGTGACAGGGCTCACGCTCGGTGACGGGAGGAGTCGCGGTCTCACTCGGGAGGTTACGTCCGCCTCAAAGGGCAGTCACGGCAGACGCGTCAAGTTCTTTCGATTCTCGTTGGAAACAGCGACTCTTTTGCGGCGGTACTTCGACGGGCAACGCCGGGCGCACGATCGCAGACGTCGGACTCTTGCGCAGTATCTGCGCGCGTGCGATGGACAATTTGGTCAACGCTAACGACGTGCCACTGTTCCTCAGCGCGCGCGGAACACAGCTGTCGGCAAAGAGCTAGCGCGAGACGTACTGGACGCCGGCCTGCACGACGGCGGCTCTCGATGCCGACCGTCACCAGGCACGTCACTGGTATGTGACGATGGCAGTGCGGACAATCCATGAGACGTCAACCACCGAAGGCGAGATCCGCCGGCGAGTACGGGAACTCATTGAGTACATGCAGTGGCGCGGTGGCGAACAAACAATGGCCGCCTACGACCACTACTTCGACGCCGCTCGGCACGCTGACATCCAGGATCAGTTGCATGAACGATTACGCGTCGCCCTCGAAGAAGGATTGAAACGGCTGCCGTCGCGCTCAATCGACGCATCATTGACTTCGTGTGCGTCACCGGAGGATGACCCGGACCTCGCGTTTCTCCGGGGGCTCGGAAGCCCAAATGCCTGCATGACGACGCTCGCGGACGGATCGGCGCACTGGCGGATGTCGTGGGAGGTCATTGCACCCAGCCAGGTTTTGTCCCGCCAAATTTGCATGCATTGGTTGCCCCGCTGACGCTTCAGATCCGGCCAAGCGTCACCAGATCCAATTGCGGCTGAATTGGGCCACAGGGCAGCGTGAAGAGACAATGCGCCAGGGACTCACCCTCGAAACTGCGCGCTTCGACCAGGACATTCGCGCGTGCCATGCGATGCTGCGTGAGATGGATCTGGTGGAGCGCTGGCGATCTGACGAAAAACGTGGCCATCTCACAATCCTCCCGGTCCTCTGAAGCGCCCATTTTGGCTCCGTCAGGTCTATGAAGATCGGCGTCGCCGGACCGTACCCCTTGTGGAGTTGAGCATTGCCGCACTGACAAGCGCGGGCGAGCCTGCCTCACTCGCTGCGATCGCACGCGTATCGAAAACAGTCGATCCGGCGGACACGGTTGGCATCTCCGAAAGCGCGATACTGCATAACGACGAGGCGTACGCGCTCTATCGGCAACAGCCCGAGCACGTGCGACAAACGCGGAGAAGCAATCGGGAGAACTTCGCACGAATGCCGCTGACGATAGCCGGATTCGCGTGCGCGCCAATCGTGATCGCGGAAGGGCGCGCCAACGATACCTCCGCGCCAGCAAATCCGAGCTCGTGGAGCGCGTTCTAAATGCCGAGAAAGGCCTATGCCGACATGGAGAACCGCTGGCTCCGAACCGCCGACGACCAGCCCGCCATCGCCAACCTTCGCGTTTGAGCGGTATCAGTGAGTGCTGGATAGACCAGGCTCAGCTCTCACAGCGGCCCGTGGATTTCCGACTGCGTTGGAGTGGTTAGACGCGACGACCTAGCGAACGAGCTTGGCTTCCTTCAAACCCTCGTGCAGCCGCTCGGTGTCGGAGACCCAGCCAAAGACGCCACCTTGCATCTTTACCGAGTTGATCGCGGCGTCGTGGTTGGCGACATCCGTAGCGCCGACACTGTCCTTCAACAGCAGGCACCAGTAGCCAATGTCGTTGGCTTCGCGCATGATCGTGTGCACGCACACGTCGGTGGTGATGCCGCACAAGATGAGGTGCGAGATGCCGAGCTGCTGCAGGACCAGGAAGAAATCGCTGCAATAGCCAACACCCTTGCCAGCCTTATCCACGAGGATCTCGCCCTCAATGGGCTCCACCTCTTTGACGATGCCCCAGCTTTCAGAACCGCGGATCAGGAGGCGACCGATTCCGCCCTTCGGCTGCTCGCCGATACCCACCGCGTTCTTGCCGATGATCTTGCTGCGTAGGATCTTGTTGTAGTGGCAGTCGCTCAGGTCGGGCATATGACCTTCGCGACAGTGGACTACTGAAAGGCCGGACTCACGCGCGTCTGCCAGCGCCTTTCTGGCAAACGTGAGCGGGTTGGCCGTATTGGCAAGTGGATAACCCATTACATCGACATAGCCGTGCTCGCCGCAGAAATCGATCTGGAAGTCGATCGAGACGAGCGCCGTTCGGCCGCTGTCGAATTCCAGATACGACGTTTCGCCAAAATTTGGCACGTCTTCGCAGGCAACCCTGAAGAGCTTGCCCTTCGGCGGACCATAGAGCCATTGCGGGACGGCATAGGTGCGTGTCTTCTTCCATTGACGGTAACCGTCTTCAACGTGGGCGAGCATCTGGTCGCGTCGCTTGGACAACAGCCGCTCGTACTCACGTTCCGCGCCGTGCTCTGAAGGCGTACCTTTTGCAATTAGACGTGCCTGAGTCGTCGTCACAGCGATGCTCCTTTGCTACGCATGTTGTTGCTGATCAACATGCCGCGGACCCCGCAGACAGCGGGAAAATGACTTTTTCGAAGATGAGCACAAAGATGATCACCGAGATCACGGGTTGCTGAACACGGTCTCAATGAGGCGTGGCGTCTGCTGCCAGGTTTCATGCGGCAGCAGGTGAAGTCCGAGACTGAGAAAGATCGAGAAGCCGACGAGGGTTTGCTCGCGGCGATCGAACGCCGGCGCGCTGTTCAAGATGCTCGCGCCAATTCCGATCACGCTGGATGCGATGCCGAGCAGGACCGCGCCAGCCACCTCCTTCGGCATCACCGCCATCAACGCCCCGAACGGACCTATGAACGCCAGGTTGACGAAAATAGCGGCGGCAACGATAACGAACGACCGAGCGGCGACGCGTGTGAGTTGCACAATGCCGAGGTTTTCACCGTAAGCAACAGTGGCCGGTGTACCCAAAATGCCTGGCAACACGGTCTCAACGAGGCCGAAAAGCACGAATGCGCGCTGCTCTTCACTGTCGCTGACGTGCTCCTTTGTCACCTCCGCGTAACCGTGCAGGTTGCCATAGAAATTCATTGCCGCCATCAAGTTGACGATCAACATGATCAACACGAGGTCCCAGGACGGCAGCGTCAATCCATATGGGAACAGCGCAGGAATTGACAGCAGTGGCGCCTGCCGCACTAGCGTGAGATCGACGCGTCCTAATGCCAGGAAAATGATGTAGCCCAGGACGATCACGAACACCGGTGGCAACGTCGCCAAAACACCCCTTCCGCGTATCGCCAGAATGGTTCCGCCGAGCGCCAGCACTAGCGCGATCAAGAAGCCCAGTCCGAAGCCAGCCTGGGTCATGTCGCCGAGACCAACCTGGGCCACGGTCAAGCCGATCATGATGATCATCGATCCAAGAATGAGCGGACTCCACACCTGGCGGATGTAGCGCACTGCTCCGACAAAGACGAGACCAATGATGATGACGCCCGCAATTGCTTGCGCAGCGAATGACTGGAGCGCGTACGCCTCACCACCAGCCGCGAACGCGGCGACGATGGCTAACGACGGGATGACATTCGGGCCGTGGACCATCGCCATTCGATGACCAAGCCACGCCTGGAGCAAAGTGCTGAGTCCAATTGTCAGGACGACGGACGAAATGTACGTTGTCATCTGCCCGCCCTGGAAATTCAGCCCGACGCCGACAATGGCGTAGCCCCACACGACGGCGTACACCATGGTGACGAGCCACTGAAAGCTGTATAGACACCAGTCCTGTGTCGATCGCGGACGTTCATTCCTTCCATACACGAGCGCGGCCGCGGACGGTGACATCTATCCCGTAACCTAGGTGCCACCATGCTCAGCCGCTGCTCAGGTTGACTTATGTGATGTTCGCAGCACGCTTCACAAGTCTTCGGTCCAGGTGCGCTGGGCGCGTTGGGAAGCTGGCTCTCAAAAGGCGGCTCACGCTGGTCGAGCTGCGACGAGCGGCCTGAGCGAACATCGCGGAACGCTATGGGGGCATAACCACCGCTGATTCGACGTCCACCGCGGCTTCGCCTAGCCTAGCCGCGGGAGGTGCAATGCATGCAGCAGAAGCACACGCAGGGCCGGTGGAAGGGTAGCGGTGTGGCGGCATGAACCGTCGCCAGACGCTGCGGCTCCTGGCCGCGAGCGGCGGGGCGGCCCTGCTGACCGCCTGTGCAGCTCCGGCGCCTTCTTCTCCAACGACGCCCGGCACACCAGTCGCAAAATCCGCGTCGACACCCACGCCCCGGTCCGGCGGTACGCTTCGACTCGGTACGCTCGGCGACCTGGTCACGCTCGACGGACACGCCTCGGGACCGTTCGATACCCTCTATCAGGTCTGGGACCTGCTGGGCGTCGAAGATGAAAAGCTGAACCTCACGCCCGTTCTTGCCGAAAGCTTGGATTGGAGCGCGGACGCCCGCCAGCTCAAGTTCAACCTCCACAAGGGGGTGACCTGGCACACCGGCCGTGAGTTCACCAGCGACGACGTGCGTTGGAACCTGGAGCGTGTACGCGACCCGAAGGTCGGTGGCGGAATTCTGGCCAGCTATGTAAAACCCCTCACTGCAATCGAGACTCCGGACAAATCGACAATCGTGCTCAAGAGTGATGATCCCTGGCCTGGTGTATTCGATTTCATCCAGCACCTGAATATGATCGATCCGGTTACGGCGCAGGGGCCTGATGGTCCCAACAAGCCGGTCGGCACCGGACCCTTTATGTTCGCGGAATACGCCCAGGGTGACCACCTGCGACTGACCAAAAACAAAGACTACTGGCGGAGTAGCCTGCCGTATCTCGACGAAATCGTCTTTACCATTTTCAGGGACCCACAGAGCATGGCCGCGCAATTCGAGGCGGGCGCGCTTGACGGTGTCCTCACACCGACGTTGCGCGATACGCAGCGCTACCAGCAGGATCCGACCAAATTCCAGGTGCTGCTCAATCGTCCAGCCGGCGATGCCCTCATGATTCTGTGCAACTGCACGGTGGAGCCGACGAACAATAAGCAGCTTCGGCAAGCCTTGGACTATGCGCTGGATCGTCAGCGCATCGTTGACACAGTGTTACTCGGAATCAGTCGACCGATGGACTTGCCGTATTTGCCACCATCGCCAGCCTTTGACGAATCCAAGAACGCCTACTACACGTTCGATCTCGACAAGGCGCGCGCGTTACTCCAATCCGCGAACATTTCGAACCTAGAATTGAACTTCAACTTCACCAGCACGTCCACCGAGTTCTCGGCGATTGCGCAGATTTACGCGGCCGACTTAGCCAAAATCGGCGTGAAACTCAATCTCGTTCCGACGGAGCCTGTCACCCTCACCCAGCAGTTGGTGACGCAGAAGTACTCCGGCCTGGCGAGTGCGACTTCGCTGTACGGCAGCCTCCACCCTGGTTTGATGTCGGGTAATCCGTATTACAACCCGCTGAACAACTGGTCCGGCTTTCATGATCCGACATATACCGACCTCGCGACAGCGATCACGGTGGAAGTCGATCCCGCGCGCCAACAACAGGTGTATGCGCACTGGCGTGACTTTGTTCTGGATCAGGCGTTTTCCCTGCCCATCGCTCAGTCGGTGCCGCGGACGGTGGTCAGCCCGCGCGTGCACGGCCTGCAGTACACGATGGCAGAGATGCTGAAAGCGACTGAGGCCTGGCTAGACGTTGCCTGAATCATCGCTGCAGCCTCTAGACGGGAGCGGCCAGGGCAGCCATGCCGATGCCCGAGACGTTGCCATCCTCGGATGCTTCCAGTACCTCGACTTCGATGCCCGCGCGCGCCAGGCCGATTGCGAGTGAGAGGCCGCTGATGCCTCCGCCAACAACCTCCACCGAGCGAATCGCGGACACCGGTCGTCAGTCCGCTGACCTTGCCGGTGTTTGCAGGTTCAGCGGACCGGCTGCTAGCAGGATGCCGCGATCCTCCAGGTCATCGCCTGGAGCTCGGGATCGAACTCCGCGGCAATCAGGATGAAGAGCATCCGTGCGGGCCGATCGGAGCGATTGTCCCACGCATGATTGGTGCCGCGTTAGATGACGATATCCCCCCGGCCGAACGGTCAGGCGCGCCTGGCATACCTCGCCAGGTTAGACACACGGACGTATTTTGTCGAATTCGTCGCGGTTATGGAGCCATAGCGAATAGCAATGATTGAATGCACGCTGCGCATATTGACGCAGTTCAGGCAGGTGTATACAGTCCGGCCACACCAGACAACTCCAGTCGCTCCGTCAGGGGGATTGCACGATGGATCATCGTCGCGTGCGCCGTGTCAGCGCTGCGCTGCTTACTGCCCTCAGTCTCACGCTTGGCACTTCCGCCGCGAGCGCTCCGGCTGCTGGCGCACAGACCGGCGGAGGCGGTTGTGGAGATGTGCCAACAATCGCCGCGCAGGACCCGGATGGCGTCCTCAGCTCGCTACCCGCCAACGAAGCCGCCTGGTACAACGGCTACGAAGTTCCCGTTTACCAGAGCCAGTGGACCAACTGGCAGCCAAAGCATGCGGCGCCATACACGGTTGGACTTGCGTTCGGTCCGATCATCAATCCCTTCCAGCAAGCCATCTATCAGGAAATCCAGGACTCGCTGAAGCAGAGTCCATTGGTTGGGAACGTCATCGCTCTCGCCGCGCCCAGTGGGGCGGATATCGCTCAGGAAGTCCAGAATTACAGCTCGCTCGTGCAACAGGGCGTCGATTTGATCATTGCGGAGCCGACCTCAACCGCTTCGCTGGCCGATTCGATCCAGTCGGCGGCGGACCAGGGCATTCCCACCATCATGTGGATCAACTCGCTGGATTCGAAGTACGCGGTCAACGTCAGCTCCAACGACTGGCTGGGCGCCGATGCGGTCGGTATGGCGCTCAAGCAGCTGGGTGGCAAGGGCAACGTGCTGGGTGTGCATGGCATCCCGTCCACCGATGTGGACAATTTCTCGTTCGACATGTTCCACCAGATGATCAGTGCCTGCCCCGGCATGAACTGGGACGGTGAGGTGGTTGGCAACTTCACCCCGCCCGTGGTCCAGTCGGAGGTGCTCAAGTTCCTGGCGACGCATCCTGAGAAGATCGACCTCGTGGTGCAGACCGGCGTCATGGCGCCGGCAATTATTCAGGCATTCATTCAGGCTGGCCGGCCGGTGCCGATGGTGTTTGATGGTGGCGCCCAGGTGGGCTCCGCCGCCTACTGGGCAAAAAACACTCCCAACGGCTACATCACCACTGGCACAGTCACCGGTGATAACCAGTGGGTGGACCTCGCTAACCGCGTCGCGCTGCGCATGCTCGGTGGGCAGGGGCTCAAGATCAACACATTAGTGATCGTGCCGGTGACATTGACTAACGCTAATGTCGGTGAGTATGTCGATCCGAGCTGGACCCTGGATACGCCGGGAACCGTCGAAGCCAAACCAGCGGATCTGCCGTCCGACGCACTGCTGGACGCGTTCTTTACCAATCCGAGCATGCACTAGCTGAGGGCGCGTGGTTACGTTCGGCCTTCGCCTGGAGGCGTCTGGGTTGGCGAAGGCGTTTGGCGCCACCCAGGCGGTTCGCTCGGCGTCATTCCGGCTCCAGCCTGGCGAAGTGCTGGCGCTGGTGGGCGAAAACGGTTCCGGCAAGAGCACAGTCGTCAAGATCCTGGCTGGCGTGCAACGGCCCGATCTGGGAACTCTGGCCATGGACGGGCGGCAGGTCTCCTTCGCATCGCCGCGACAGGCACTACACGCCGGTGTGGTGGCGGTGTTTCAGGAGGTGCTGGTCGCCGGTTCGCGATCGGTCCTCGAAAACGTCTGGCTCGGCTCGGATGGAGTATTCCGCAGCGCCGCCCGGGCGAGCCACGAACGCGAGCTCGCACAACGAGCCCTTGCCGAGTTGCTGGATCATCCCATCGATCTGGCCGCGCCGGTCGAAGAGCTACCGATCAGTGATCGTCAGGCGTGCTGCATTGTTCGCGCATTCCTGCGCAAACCGCGCGTACTCCTGCTCGACGAAGCCACCTCCGCCCTGGATGTAGCGACCCGGGCACGCTTGTTCGGGATGACCAAACGCCTGACCGCTTCGGGCGCAAGCGTGGTGTTCATCTCTCACCGCCTCGACGAAGTCGACGAAATCGCCGACCGAATTGTGGTCATGCGCGCGGGCGAAACGGTAGCCAGCCTGCTCCGCGCGGAGGCGTCGCGCCAGGAGCTAGTGCGCCTCATGTCCGGTTCGGAGCGCGAGACAGAGGAGGCCGTCGGCAAGCAGGTCGCCGCTCGCACGCCGGGGGCGGTCGTGCTCGCGGCGCGTGACGTGCGGTTGCGTCCCGATGCGCGACCAATCGATTTCACCCTGCGCGCGGGCGAGCTGGTCGGTCTGGCCGGACTCGAGGGCCATGGCCAGGACGCCTTCCTCCAGGCACTGCGCGGCGGCCTCAATGCAGAGACCAAGCTGCTTGTTGAAGGACCGCGTGGCAGCATTTCGGTCCGTTCGCCGCATCAGGCGGCGCGCAACGGAATCGCGTACGTCCCCCGAGATCGCGGCGTCGATGGCATTTTTGAAACGCTGAGTATTCGTGACAATTTCGCCCTGCCAACGCTGGATCACGACACACGGCTTGGGCTGGTGCGTTCGTCGCATACAGAGCGCCGATTCCGCGAGCATATCGACAGACTGCGCATTCGGCTGCGTTCGACTGGCGACCCGATAACCGTCCTGTCTGGAGGCAACCAGCAGAAAGTCCTCATCGCTCGCTGGCTCGCGGATGGACCGCGCGTGTTGCTGCTGAATGATCCAACCCGCGGCGTCGATGCCGCGACGAAGCAGGACATCTACCACCTGCTGGCGGACCTCACGGCGCAGGGCCTGGCGGTCGTCATGCTCTCAACCGAAGTCGACGAGTTGATCGAGCTGATGCAGCGCGTTCTGGTATTCCGCGATTACGCGCTCCACACGGAGCTGCCGCGTCAGGAGTTGTCGCCCGCACGCTTGGTGGCGGCATTCTTTGGTCAGGAGCCGGTGTATGCCTGACATTCGTCGTGAGCTGCGCAACCGCAGCTATCTGTTCGCGCTACTGTTGGCGGTTGTCCTGCTGATTGTCAACGTGGCGCTGGTTCCGCGTTTCGCCAGCCCGGCGGCGTGGGCGGACGACCTCAAGGCGTTTGCTCCGCTGGCGCTGCTGGCCATGGCGTCGACTCCGGCCATCCTCAGCGGTGGTGGTGGCATCGATATTTCAGTGGGACCCCTTGCGGACGTGGTGAGCATCGTGTTCATTGCCGTGCTGTTGCCTACGCCACTGGGAACACCGGCGGTCGCAATTCCGCTGTTGCTGTTGCTTGGCGCTGGCGTGGGCACGCTGAATGGTCTGATCGTCTCGCGCCTGCGTTACCCCGCTTTTATTTCCACGCTGTGCGCATTTCTTGTCTTGTACGGCGTCGGGCTCAAGCTCGCACCGCGCGTTCTGACGGTCTCGCGCACCAGTTGGACCCATCAGCTTGCGGGCAACATCGGACCGGTGCCGGGGCCGCTCCTGTTGCTCGTAGGTCCGCTGCTGTTGTGGTTCGTGCTGGGGCGCACGCGCTATCTGCGCAACCTGTTAGCCGTTGGCGCAAGCGACCGGGCCGCGTTCTCTGCAGGCACCCAGGTGGGTCTTGTTCGCGTCATTGCCTACGCACTGGGTGGTCTGTTTGCCGCGGTTGCTGGTCTCGCCGTCGCGACCCTCGTGCAGAGTGCCGATCCGAACGTGGGCCTGCCCTTCACGTTGATCGCGCTGGCCTCCGTCGTGTTGGGCGGAACACCAGTCGGCGGCGGCAGAGGCGGCCTGAGCGGGTCCATCATGGGCGCGGCAGTCATCTACCTGCTGCAGAACTTACTCGCGGCGCTGCACGTTTCAGCGGTTTGGCTTCCCGCCGTCTACGGCTTGCTCCTGCTTGCGGGGCTGGTGCTCGGCGCGGTGGTCACCGCTCCGCCACGCGCATTCCGCGTCGTGTCGGCGGCATGAGAGCACTCGGCGCGCTGCAGACGCGCTATCCGCTGGTCCAGGCGGCTGCGCTGGTTCTGGTCCTGGCCTACGGCGCCATCAGCATCAATGGCTTTGCAAGCCAGAGCTCCATAAACGCGATGCTGGTGTTGTCCGCCATTCTCGGGGTTGCTGCCGCGGGACAGACGGTCGTCATTCTCGTCGGCGGCATCGACCTGTCCGTCG
Source organism: Chloroflexota bacterium (assembly GCA_019239775.1). Taxonomy (GTDB): domain Bacteria; phylum Chloroflexota; class UBA6077; order UBA6077; family CF-72; genus CF-72. Next base: position 2,252 of record JAFAZN010000463.1, on the reverse strand, counting down.
CCAGCTGGGTGGTTGCTGGCGCGAGTATGACTATCGAGCTGTACGGCAAACTCGGCTGGCCGTTTGTGCTGGCGCTCGTGGTGATCGTCGTGGCCGCGGCCGTGGCTGGCGGGTTCGCAGGCTACGTCTCGAGCCGATATCGGCTCCAGCCCCTGGTGGTGACTCTGGCAGTTGGCTCGTGCGTTGGCGGCGCGATCCTGGCTTCGATTGGTACCTATGTCAATGGGCTTCCGCCGCCGTGGCTCCAGCAGGCGGCGTCACCCGCCGGAACAACGTTGGGCATGCCGCTGCCTCCGGTGGTCCTGTTGTGGGTAGCGACCGCTGTGGTGCTTGGCGTATTTCTGCAATTCACGCCGGCCGGTCGACGCCTGTACGCGACGGGTTCCAATCCGCGCGCCGCCGAAACTGCGCTGGTGCGCACCCGGTGGGTATGGACCGCGGCGTTTGCCGTAAGCGCCACGTTCGCGGCCCTGGCCGGTGTCCTGATCGCTGGCTTCTCCGGCGCCAGCGACGCTTCACTGGGCGACTCGTATCTGTGGCTGGGGCTGACAGCGGTAATCGTCGGAGGCACGGCCTTCGGCGCGCGCGGTGATTACTGGCGGACTGCACTGGGGTGTCTATTCCTTACGGCACTCAGCACCGTCCTGATCGGAAAGGGAATGTCCACCTCCGACCAGCAAATCGTCAATGGACTGCTCATTCTGCTGGTCGTCGGCTTTTACGCACGCGAGCGCCAGCTGGCAGACCGCATCTAATGCGAGATCGCGCCACACGCGATGGACAGCAAGTGCCTATGCTGTACGCGCGCCTGCGCAGTGCGATCTTGCGCGGCGAGATCGCACCGGGCGCTTCCACGTCGCAGGTTGCGCTAGCGAACCAGCTTGGCGTCAGCCGCACGCCGCTGCGCGAGGCTTTGCGCATGCTCGAACGGGAAGGCCTGGTTCTTTCGGAGCCGAATCGGCGCGCCCGTATCGCAGAGTTCTCCACGCACGACGTGCAGGATCTGTACGTGGCACGCGTCAGCATGGAGGCGGTGGCGGTGCGCATCAGCGTGCCGACGCTCACGCCTGACGACTTCGCCGACATCGAAGGCCTGCTAGCACAGATGGATTATTTCGCCGCACGCGACGACTGGCAGCGGGCTGAGGCACCCCATCGGGAGTTTCATAGTCGGCTGATTGCCGGCGCCGGTGGGCGGGTGACGGCTCAACTGACGCAGCTCGCCGAGCACGCGATGCGGTACCGGTTTGCGTACGGCCAGGCAGAGCCTGACAACTGGTCGACGCGGCGCGCGGAGCACCGGGCTATCGTCGATGCCGCGGCCGCGAATGACCCGGCGCTCACCGCGGACCGCCTGGTTGCGCACTACGCGCGTACCGCGCTCGTGGTGATCGCTGCCTGTGCTCCAGACCATACGCCGCATGCGCTGCTGGTCGCCATGCAAACGGTTGCACCAGGCAGTGTGTGCATCATCCGCCACGCACTGGTCCAGTCGCCTGCTGGGCGTATGCTGGCGCGCGCCTCGCGAGGCGACAACGATGAGGAGGTTTAAATCCAGATCCGTGACTGCAGTATCCGAAGTTATTGTCGCTGGCGCGGGAATCGCTGGCCTGTCCGCCGGCATCGCCTTGGCGCGAAAGGGCATCCGAGCATCCGTTTACGATGCGGCCCAGAAGGGAGCGCTGGAAGGTTCCGGGCTGACCATCAGTGCCATTGGTATGCGCGCCATCCGCGATCTGGGACTCGGTGCCGAGGTGGCGAGACTCGGCGCCGGTAGTTCTGAAACGATCATCGCGGACGTGGCCGGCCACCAGTTCGACAAGATCGCGACGCCACCGCTCGCGGGCGCAGACCTGCCGGCCATGGGCGGGATCATGCGCGCTACGTTTCACGAGCTGCTTCTCGAGACCGCTGAGGCAAACGGCGTCGCGGTCCATTTCGGAAATGGGCTCGCCGGACTCCAGCAGTCCGACGGAGGCGTGCGCGTCCAACTCGCCGACGGTCAACACTTGGAAACACCGCTCCTGGTGGGCGCTGACGGGATTTACTCACGCGTCCGTGAGCTGGCATTTCCGGACGCACCGAGTCCGGCGCCCACAGGCCAGCGGGTGTGGCGCGTATTGATCCACGTCAATCCGGAGTTTGTGGGGCGCCACCACGGCATGTGGTACGGTCCGAACGTGAAGGCCGGCATCACGCCACTTTCCGAAACCGATGCGTACATGTTCGTCGTGGAGAATTGCGACGATCCG
>JAFAZN010000074.1 GCA_019239775.1 Chloroflexota bacterium | reverse complement strand
TGGCGCTGTTCGCGCGGCACGCCGTGGCCGACCCCGAGCTGGCACTGGTGCGCGGCGGACCGCACGCAACTCGCCTTCTTGCACACGCGGTCGCGCGGCATCTCCTCATCGATTCAATCAGTGCGGCGGCAGCTCGCGTGTCGTGTGCGTGCTAAAGAACTCGGATAGCGAGCCGTACTAGCCGCGTTGGTGCGGCGCAGCGCGGCGTTGCGCTGAGGCAGGTTGGGCTGCCAATGGCAACCAGCTGCGTTTCCCCGGTAGTGCGGGCTTCATAGAGACCTTGACCGTCATCTCCGGCCTTGCGCAAGACGGCGGGTTCGCTGAGTTGGATATGCCAGTCGGTACCGCCGCTGTAGTCGCCGAGGAGCAGGACGAACCTGTCGCCGACGTGCAGAACGACTTCGCTGCTGGCGTCAGATGCGAGGAGCACGCGAGGGTTCTGCAGCGTGACCGATGGCGACGCAATTGGCGCAACCGCGATCGCCGGCTCAATGGGTCGCGCTATTGGTGTTACGACCACCGCGACCAGGCGCGCGCCGGCGCCAGGGCTGCCGGTCGGCGTGACACACATGGAGTACGTAATTGGCGGTGGCGAAGGGCCTGGCCGCGGGGTTGGAGTCGCGGTGCGTGGCAGGTGTGCTTGGGCCGTCGCTGTGGCCACGGTTTGCGTGACGAGTTCATCGCGCGGCACGCTGGTGCGCGCGGCCGTGGCGCCCGGCTGAGCCTGTGCGACTGCCACCGCGGTAATCCGAACCGCTGCCGTCGCGGCTGCCACCGGCCGCGCAGGCACCGTTGAGACTGCAAGAGGACTGGACGAGCAGTCCGCCTGTGCGGTAACCGGCGGCCCCGCGTCCACCCGCACTGCTGCAGTCGGCTGGCAGCCGGTGATCAGCAGGCCAACCAGGCAAGCGCTGGCTACTGTCGCCCTGAAGGTCCACGCCGCTGTCAAGTCGATGCGGTCTCGCCCCCGGTGGCGCACCACACGCATTGTCTCGCACCTCGACTACGAGACGCTGCGGACCTCAGGCGCGCCAGGAATGGACCTCCGGCAGGCGGCACCAATGGACCTGTCCACGCACCCGGCAGTGTCTGTCAGAGAATTGGGTCGCTGAAACCGATCCTGATCAGGCCCTGACTCGTTGCTGGCTGGATGCTTTTCGGCCGATACAACGGGCGATGTGGCACGCAACGTAGTGCCAGCCAGACCTGTCTCGATACGACGCACCGACGGCATTCGATTTGCTGGGGCCAAAGGATTCGGCAGTGAGATACCAACGGAGAAATTCTTGTCGCTGGTGGTTATGGCGTTCGGTTGATAGACGGACAGGTCAAGCACCTGCTCGCGCTCGATGCCCTGTCCGCCGCACACCGCCTCCGCGGCCTCTAGGGAACAGCCGCCGGCGAAGACCGCCAAACGTTCGAACACGCGCTGCTCCGGCTCCGAGAGCAAGGCGTAGCTCCAGTCGACAGTGGCGCGCAGTGGGTGGTGGCGCACCGGGGCGGCGCGTCGTCCGAAGGTCAATAGCCGAAATCGATTCTCGATCCGGGCGGCTCTCTGGTCGACGCCAAGGACATTTGCTCGCGCCGCGGCAAGCTCAAGTTGCCAGGGGAATGCCGTCAACGTACCGATGAGGGTCTCCAGCAGCGGACTCCCGGACTCCTCTCGCACGCCGAGAACTCGGGCGATAGCCGCTCTACTGTGGACACGGCAACCACCAATCGAAGTGCGATGTCGCGATCACTCAGCCCATCGTAGCAGGGCTGCGACCTCGCGCTCGCGCAGCGTGAGGAGTTGCGAGTAGTCAGGAGATGGCCGTTCTTGGCCCAGTAGCGAATCTATTTCTTCCATCGCTTGACTGCGTGCGCAAGGACCTCGGTGCAGATTTAGCCGAACACCTCTAGCAATCGTTTGTGGTGTGTCGCCAGAATCTGTCGCTGCGACGCGCGGCTATCAGTCTGTCAGCGCGCGTAACGCGGCGGCTGGTTGTTTGGCGCCCACCGGCCGGCCGCCTGAGCTTCTAACCCGTCATTCCTTGATCGCTCCGGCGGTCAACCCAGCGACCAGGTAGCGTTCGGCGAACAGATAGAAGACAACCGCGGGAATCATCGCCAGCACCACAAATGCCATGACCAGTGCGATGTCCGTTCCGTATTGGCCCTGGAACTGCATGACACCGAGTGGCAGTGTGAACAGGCGCTCGGAATTAATGACGACCAGCGGCAGCAAGAACTGGTTCCAGCTGTTGACCATCGCCAGCACCGCGACGATGGCCAGGGCCGGAACGGAAAGTGGCACCAGTACCCGTAAAAGAAAGCCGATTGCTCCACATCCATCGATATACGCGGCATCCTCCAGTTCTCCCGGAACCGCGCGAAAGAAGCTGCGCAGGATTAGCACGCTGATCGACAGATTGAACGCGACCTGCGGTAACGCTACGCCGAGGAGCGTATCGATCAAGCCCAACTGGCGGAGCTGAATGAACAACGGCAATATGGCGACGGGCAATGGAAACAACAGTCCAATCGTAAACATGTTGAACAGGAAGTCGCGTCCGCGGAACGCCATACGCGCGAACACGAACGCAGCAGCAGTCGCCGAGATCAAAATGAGCACGACAGTGACGCCGGTCACCAACACGCTGTTGGCAAGCTGCTGCCAGAATGAGCTGTTGGCGAGGACGTTGACGTAGTTTTCGGCGTGCACCGGATTGGGCCAGCCAAAGGGCTGGCTCTGTAATTGGGCTGTGCTTTTGAATCCGCCAAGCACCGTCGTTACAAGCGGCAGACCAATAATGAGCGTGGCCAGAATGCAGACCGCGTACTGGAGCCAGAGAGCGACTGATCGTGCCATCAGACTGCCCTCGAGACTCCACCCGCCACATCCTCGCGCATGAGCGTCCGCTGGTACAGCAGCGAAAACGCCAGGCAGAGCACGAACAGCACAGTAGCAACGGCGCTGCCATATCCCAACGCGAGCCGCTGCAGGCCGAACTTGTACAGGTAGGTGACCATCGTCTCGCTCGCGCCGACCGGACCACCGGTGCTCATCACCCAGATCAGGTCGAAGTACTGCAGCGACCCGATCACCGACAGGAACGCGCTGATGCGAATAGTGCTGCCGAGTAGCGGGAGCGTGATGCGGCGCAGGACCTGGACGTTGCTGGCACCGTCGATGCGTGCCGCGTCCTCAATTTCCGACGGAATTTGCTGCAGTCCAGCAACGTACAGCACGAGATGAAATCCGAAATACTTCCATGTCATCACGGCGAAGATGGCGAACAGGACAGTCTCGGTGTGCCCGAGCAGTGCTTGCGATTTGAACCCGGGGATGAGCGCCGCGCCAAGCGCAGTGAGCGCACCGACCTGCGGGTTGTAGACCGCGGACCACATTACACCCGTGACCACGTCCGAGAGCACGTAGGGCAAGAAAAAGACTGTGCGAAACAGGACGCGGCCTGGCAGGCGACGGCCGACCAGCAACGCCAGGCCGAGCGCAATCGGTAGTTGGATCAATAACGAGAGCGCAACAATGACGAAGTTGTGCGCAATCGCGCCACGGAAAACGCCGTCGCTCAGCGCGCGGGCGTAGTTGTCGAACCCAATGAAATCAGTGAGTGGACCGAGCCCGTTCCACCGGAAAAAGCTGAAAAATGCGGCCTGTACGACCGGTACCAACACAAAGACCACATACAGCACACTGGCCGGCAACAACAGAAGAACGATGGTGGTCCAACGCTGAACGACCCGACGACTGCGCCTCGCGTACGAGGTCGTCGCCGGGTCGAGAAATCCGCCTCGGTCAACGGAAAGGGGCCGAGAACCGAAAGCGGCTTTCATGTACTCAGCGCTTGAGCTCTGTGGCGGCAGCGTCTTCGATGGCCTGCGCGACCGCCTCCGGCGAGCTCTCGCCCGCCAGCAGGGCCTGGGTCTGGTCATTGACCGTGTTGCCCACGGCTGGTGGCAGAGCCTGGTCGTAATACAGCTGCAGATACTTCGCTTGCGCCGCCGTTGATTGGACCTGTTTCAGCAGCGGATCCTTGATCGCCGACTCCGCACCCTTGACGGATGGCAGAGCCACGCCGTCACCCGTTAGCGTCTTCTGATTGTCCAGGCTGGTGAAGAACTTCAAGAAATCAATGGCTTCCTTCGGAGCGTTCTTGCCAACCGCGATACCGTCGGCGCCACCCAGAACATCGCTGGCGTCACCCTTTCCACCTTCGATGGTCGGGAATGTGGCGAAGGCGAGCTTATCGCCCAGGCCCTGTTTGTCCTCCGTCGAATTCTTCTGGTTATCGATGGTCCATTGACCCATCAGCTCGAAGCCAGCTTTACCACTGGCCATAAACGCTGAATGGTCGTTGAATGTCATACCCAGGAATCCGTCTGGGAACGGATTCGTCTGGTTGAGCTCCTGAAGCTTCCGCCCGGCGTCGACGAACGCTGGGTCGGTGAATTTCCCGGTGCGGTTGACCGCGTTCATGAACGCGTCTTTGCCGCCCCCGCGCAGGGCCAGATAGACCCACCAGAAGTGTCCCGGCCACTTGTCTTTGTCACCGAGCGCGATAGGCGTAATGCCGGCTGCCTGCAGCTTCTTGGTGTCATCCACCAGCTCCGCCCAGGTCTTGGGAGGTGCGCCGATTCCGGCCTTTGAAAAATTGTCCTTGTTGTACCAGATGCCGACCATGGCCAGGTTCCATGGAACGCCGTAGGTTTTGCCGCCAAACGTGTAGAGGTCCAATCCCGATTTGCTGATGGAATTGCCCCAGTCACCGTTGAGTGATGGAGTCAGGTCCTGCACCAATCCGGAGCTGGCGTACTGCTGCAGCACGCCGCCACCCCAGCTCTGAAACAGGTCCGGTGGAGTGCCCGCCTGCATCGCTGTTGCGAGCTTAGCTTTGAAGGCGTCGTTCTCCAGGATCGTGATCTCGATTGTGACGTTTGGATGGGCCTTCATGTAGGCATCGGCGATCGACTGGAAGTCGGATTTGCCCGGATCGTTGGTGGCGATGTGCCACCACGTGATCTTCACGGGAGCGCCAGCAGCACCAGCAGCTGCCGGGGCAGAGGTTGCCGCTGGCGCTGCCGCCGCGGTCGGAGCGGTAGTCGGCGCCGCCGCGGGCGCGGTGGTCGGCTTGGCGGCCGGCGCCTGAGTTGCGGCCGGGGCAGCCGGTGCGTTGGTGGGAGCGCTGGATGGCGTGGTAGGCGGCCCGCTACACGCGAGAACAAAAGTCAGCGCGAGCGGTCCGGCCACCGATTGGAGCGCAAACCTGAACCTGAGCATGGAGCATGCTCCTTTCAAGGAACGTTCGTTGTTCGCGTACATGCGAATGAGCCAAGTCAGCGGCAGGCGAGCGATGGGATTCCGTTGCGCGGTGGGTGTATCAATCAATCAATCTATCTATCGGTGGCTGACCTCCTTCGGAACGGCGCACGAGGCGCGCACGACCAGCTCTGTTGGGAGCTCGATGCGCTCCGGCGCATGCCGCGGGTTTCGGATCCTGGCCAGCAGCAAACGGGCGGCGACACGGCCCATCTCCTCCAGAGGCTGCCGTACGGTCGTGAGCGGTGGATGCAGGTAGGTAGCTTGCGGAATATCGTCGAAACCCATGATCGATAGGTCCCCCGGAACCTGGAGTCCACGCTCGCGTGCGGCCTCCAGCACGCCCACCGCCGACACGTCATTGGATGCGAAGATGGCAGTCGGGCGCGGCTCCCGCGACAGCAGCTGCTGCGCACGCGCGTACCCAAGCGGACGAAAGAAGTCGCCCTCCTGGATGAAGCCCGGATCCAGATCGAGCCCATGGTCGACGACGGCCGCGCGATACCCCTCCAGCCGATCGCGAGCAGCGCCTAGAGCGAGGTTGCCGGTAATAAAGCCAATTCGGCGATGTCCCAGCTGAAGGAGATAACGCGTGGCGTCGTACGCACCTTGATAGTTGGTGGCGCCAACGGACGGGCCGCCACCTTCGATGCCCTCGTGGTCGATCAGCACGAATGGAAAATGTTGCTGGTGCAGACGCGGCAGGTACGTCTCGAGCCCACGCGGCAGCAGGAGGAGGAGGCCATCAGCGAGCCCCTGCGCGAGGGCCGCCACGTACTGCGATTCCGTGCTCGGTCGCTGACGTGACGTGTAGAGCATCAGGTCGTACTGGCTCGCGGCCAATTCCTCATCAATCCCGCGTAGGATCTCGAGCACGTAGCTGGACCAGACGTCATGCAGGACGAGTCCGACCACATGCGAGCGGCCGCCGGCGAGCTTGCGGGCATGGAGGTTTGGGACGTAGCCGAGCCGCTGCATGGAGGCCAGCACGCGGGCACGTTTATCGGGCAGGATGGAGTTCTTGTTGTTGATGACGCGGGAGACGGTGGCGTAGGAAACGCCGGCGTCGCGGGCGACATCCACGATAGTTACTGGGCGTGGGGCGTGAGGGGAAT
>JAFAZN010000453.1 GCA_019239775.1 Chloroflexota bacterium | reverse complement strand
AAGTCACCCACGGGAGTGAAACCACCACGGAGTGAAACCACCACGGAGTGAAACCACCACGGAGTGCAATCACCTGGGGAGTGAAGTCACCCACGGAGTGTCCCAGGGTCCAAGCGCTCGGCGCTGTTGGCCTGAGTGCTCAAACCTCAGGGAGTAACACCAGGAAGGTCTCTGGGCCTCCGGGAAGCAACCAGGACGGTTCCTGGGCCTCCAGGAAGCAACCAGGACGGTTCCTGGACCTCCAGGAAGCAACCAGTGCAGCGTTAGCCGCCGATAATGACCGTTGGTACACCTGGACCGACGATGCTTGCCGTGCCGGGCGGCGCGCTGTTGGTGCAGGGAATTACCATGTCACCGACGCGAGCAGCCGGCTGGCCGCCGATCAGTACGCTGGTGCTGCCCAAACTGACCTTGCCGTCATTGCTCGGCGACGCGCCTGGTGCAGGCGCGGTACCCGGCGGAGTTGGGAAATGCGGCGGGACATTCTGCAACCCGCTACCAGTCACCGCCGCGGGCTTCCCACCGATCAACACGTTGTTAACGCAGCCATTGAGGATTTTGCCCGTATACGGGTGCGGCAGTGGTGTTGGTACCGGTGACCCCGGCGGCGCAGGCACCATCACGATGTGCGTGCACACACCGGGCGCAGTGTCCCCGAGTACGGCGGCAGGTCCGGTTGGCATCTCAGGTTCGGTAGGCGCTGGCAAGCAGCGCAAACCCAGTCGTCCAGGACGAAAGTACCGGCGACGTCTTCTTTGGCAGACGATCGGGTAGGAACAACGAGCCTGCTTCGGTAAAGAAGAAGTGAGAAGCCCAGTCACTGAACACTTCGCGCGCGCGCGAAAATGCTCCCTGTTGACAGAGCTCGTCAACCGGCCGCAATTCGGAAATGGCCGATCGCGGGTCTTGCTCGATCGACTGTCCACCTTCAATCGCGCCGGCGTACGTGAGCGAAACGCCCTCCAGTTGTAGGTGCAGCGACGTCGCAAGGACGCCCTCAACGGTCGCGGCACGATCGGCCGAGGGAAGCGCGAACACTTCGACGGCAGCGTCGATCAGCGCGCGCACATCAGTACTTGGCTGACCGCTGCGCATGGCGTCGGCGACCTGGTGAATGACCAGTGATAGGTGATGGTAGTTGCGCGCACCCGGCGGAACCTCCTGAATGGAGTGCAGCAGCTCATTGTGCTGTGGCGTGAGGTGGCGAGCGTTTGATGTATTCACGCGTGGCTAGCCGAAGATGTTCCACTTGGATTTCGCTTTTGACGGCGCCAGCCCTTCGGTTCCGCCGCTCGCAACGAAGTTCATACACGCCTCGTGAAAGCGAGCGAGCGTATCGCTTGCCTTCTGCAGACCGCTCTGCTCTTCCTTAGACAGAACGTAGTCCGTCGTGGCCTTCTTGCCACTCTCGTCGAAGGCGGCCTCGTCGAATTCTGATTTGTGGTGCAGGTGCAGTCGAATCCGGATGCGCGAGATCACTTCGAGGGCGTCAATGAGCGAGCCACCCAGCCCACCGTCCAGCTGCTTCGTCGACACAAGCTCGCGTACTCGGTCAAACGAGTTGGTGGACTTCAGCTGGAAGAACGTTGCGAGCTCACGCAGCACGAGCGTGGGCAATCGCAGGAAGTCTTTCTTGATGTCGATCCGCGCTTTGATTTGTGGAGTTCCGAACTCGACGAGGCGATCCTTCAATTCGCCGAGCGCTTGCTTGGGCGCGGTTGCCTCGTCACGTGCCTGGAAAAAGCGTTCAGGCAGCTTCTCACCGCCCTCTCCAACATGGACAACCGCCGCATCCTGGGCAACGTTCTGCATCCCAACGGTCTTTGCCGCCAGCAGTTCAGGAGTGTGCGCGAAGCCAAACACGCCAGTATCCGGCGCCAACCCGACGTCTTTGGTCAGATTGAGCTGGACGGTGATGTATTGCATGGTCGCGCTGAGCCGGCTCTCAATGAGTTTCGTGAATTCAAAGAGCTTTTCGGTGTTTTCCTTCTTGGTGTCGGTCAGTACGGCCAGATCCAGGTCAGAGCCGGGGAACATTTCCTCGCGCGCACCCGAGCCGGCCATCAAGACTGCGATTGGTATATCGCCACCTAACCGGTGGCCAAACAGCTCCATGGAGTCTTGTACGACCATGCTGGAGAACTTCCGCATGCTAGCGGTGAAGAAGCGCATGATGCTTTCGGCGGTCGGCTTCTTCTTGCCGGTGGCCTCCATCATCGACTGGACCTCCTTGTAAGTACCCCAGACAAACTTCGCGTTCTCACGGATTTGGCCCGCCAGGACCTGCTGGTCAGACGCTGGAATCTTGAATTTGGTGACCATCTTTTCGAAGTCGTCGAGGCTGAGGATGGTCATGATCTGCGGCAGGACCGTCAGCGACTTCGCCCCCTTCGGCGCATCCATCAGTGTTCGAAGCCCGGACGCAAGATCGGCGAGGCTCTCGAAGGACTTGTTGTCCTTATCGAGTCCCAGGAGTGCTTCGTGGAGCGCTTTGTAATCGCCGGCCTCGAAGCTCGTGAAGTTCAAGAACGGAAGCACGCGGGCAAGCGCGTCGTCCGCCGCCAGGTCTAGCTTCTTATCTTCTAGGTGGATCAGGCGCTGCACAGTTGCGCCGACGGCGCGATTGCCGAACGTGCGTTGGAGCGTTTGTACGTCCTGCCGGCCGCGCAGCAGCGCGCTCATGTTCGCCGTTTGCCGCTGGGCTGACCTTGCGGCGTTTGCACGGGCATGCAGGGAATCGCGCATCGTCATCAACTTGGCGTTGTAGCCCGGAGGCGTTTCCAGGTGGTTTCACCCGGGTTACCAGAGGCTACTGCCTCGAAGTCCGCAACAGACCGGCTACGGCTTGAGTCGCCGCATTGCGCCAACCAGCCTCGTCGAGCTCCAGCCAACCGCGCTCTCGCCACGTCACACAGACGAAAAGCAGACCCATGAGCATCAGACTCGCCGGGCGGACCTCGAGATCGGCGCGCAAACCCGGACGAGCGGCGACCAACGCTCGCTCCACCAGTTCCCGAGCGGCTCGGGGGTTTGCGCCAATCTCCTCCTTCAGTTGCGGGAATCGGAAGTACTCGGCGATGCCGAACTGGATCATTTCGGGGTGTTCCAGCATGCGCGCACGCAGGAAGCTCAGCACGTCGACAAGGCCGTCAACCAGGTTGGCTGGCGACGACGTGTCGATACAGACCGGATACTGCGCCAGCTCTTCGGCGGAGCTGAAGCGACGTACCGCCGCGGTGGCGAGATTGGCCTTATCACCGAAAAGACGGAAGATCGTGACTTCGTTGACGCCAGCTGCCTCCGCCAGAACACGCGTGGTCGTCGCGTCGATGCCGCGCTCGGCCACCAGCTGCAGGAACGTGCGCAGGATCCGGTCAGCGGTCGAAGGCGTACCCGCGGATTGACGGTTCATGAGCTGAAACCGCGGCGGAGGGAAGCGACACCTAGCGCGAGTGTAACCGCGGCGGTCACCGCGAGAACGCCGAGATCGCGCGCGAGGTCGTCGGTGGAGTTATAGAAGACGGCCATTTGCAGCGCGTGCATGCCGTAGTACGTGGGTACGAATTGCGCAATGGCTTGCACCCAGTCCGGCAAAAACGCGATGACACTGATGCCACCGGAGAGGAAGAACAAATAGAACGCAAGCGGAATGCTCAGACCGGCGACGCGCTGAAAACGCCGAGTCGTCGCGCCAATCGCTACACCGAGACCGGCACTTGCGAGGGCGAGCAGGAGTACTGTCAACAACGTGGGAACCCAGCTGGCGCCGACCGGCCGCAAGTAACCCGTCAACGCACCGATGGCCAGCACCAGGGCCGCGATAAGCAGCGTCGTCAACCAGCCAGCCAGAAGCTTGCCAACGATCAGGCTGCCGCGCCCGATTGGCGCCAGGAGCAATTCCTTGATGGTCAGGTCTTCCCACTCGCGCGCGGTCGCGAGACCGGCATTGACCACCCCCGCAATGGTCAGCAGCAGCACGAGGTCCGGCACCAGGTCGAATTGGACCAGGCCGACGTCTTGCTCGCGAATGTCGGACTCGCGGACCTGGACGTCAATCGGATTATCGGGTTGCTGAGCGTAAAAGTCGGTGATCGCGGCCGGCAACGAGCGCCGTAAATCGTTGGTGAAGTCCAGGTTCAGGTTGTTGATCTGGATGTCGACCGGGTCCGTCTGATGCGCATCGAAGGCTGTATCGAAGTTGGCCGGAATGGTGATCACTGCCGCCACCTGCAAGTCCTGCAGCATACGAGCAGCTTGATCGCGGGACGCAAGGGTCACGACGAAGGCGTCTGAATCTTCCAGAATTGCTTGCAACTGTTGAGCGGCAGGTCCGTTGTCTTCGACCACCAGCGCAACCGGGTTGCGGCCGACTGCCGCGGCGCCGATATACAGCACACCAATCAACACGAGCGCTGGCAGCACCGTCGCCGCGACAGCGGTTGGTTGGCGTGCCCACACGCCAACGTCTTTGCGGACGATCGCCCAGATGGCTTGGATCTCGTGAATCATTGGGCGGCGCCCCGCCGTCGAAGGGCAATCGCGCTGGCAACGACGATAACGACGGTAAACGTCAGCAAGAGCAGCCCATTGAGGCTCAGGCTCGATGGAGTGGTCTCGAAATCGTGGAATGCGTATTGAAAAACCGCGATCGCGTAGTAGACCGGCTGGAGCCGCGAAATGAACGCAAGCGCAGCGCTGCCCCACTGGACGGGACCGAACGCTCCGCTGATGAAAAAGATCGGTAGGCTGAGTGCAATGCTCAGCGGAACGACAGCGGTGCGTCGGCGGACCAGTGTTCCGGCCAGCAACCCCAACGAGACAAACGTCAGCATGACCAGGAGCGTGTAGCCCAGCATTTCTGGCAAGTGAACTGGCCGTACGCCAAGCCCCAGCACGACGACCCCCACCACAACCGCGGCCGAAAGCACGTTCAACGCCAGCGCGCCGAGCATTTTGCCGACTTCGATTGCCCAGCGGTCGGCGGGCGCCAGTAACAGCTCTTTGATGGTGCCGGTCTCATATTCGCGCGCGGCGTTTGTGCCGGCTTGCAGCAGTCCGCCGACCAGCAGACTGACCACCACGATGCTGACTGACAGATACTCGATATAGCCGGTGTCCTGGGCGTGCACGTCGATCTCGTTGGCGCGTACTACTACTTGATCCGGGAACGCGTGGGCGTAAAACGACGTGATGGCCAGAGGCACCGCTCGACGGATGTCGTTGGTGTAATCCACGTTCAGGTTGTTTACGATTACGGGCAACGATATGGTCTGCCCCGACTGCAAAGCGGCGTCGAAATCAGCCGGGACGGTCACAATCGCCACGATGCGCCCTTGCTGCATCAAACGTTGCGCCTCATCCGCGGTGGAGCGAACGATCGTGAACGAACGTGCGCCCTGCAGTGCTTGCAGGAACTGTTCTGCATAAGGACCGGTGTCGTCCATTACGACGGCGGTCGGCGCCTGACCACCAGTCAACACGAACAGCAGAAACAGCAGCAGGAAATTCAATGGGAGCAGAATGCTCACGCTGGTGAACAAGCGCTCTGTAAGCGCGGAACGGATGTCGTTGAGCGCGACGGCGCGAATCACGCGCAGCGAATAGGCAACGTCGAGCATGTCAGTCGCGAAGGGCGGTGCCGGTCAGGTGCAGGAAGATTTCATCCAGGTTCGGCTCGCGTTGCGAGATGGAGCGCACCGTGGACTGCTTCGCCACGAGCGTAATGATGTCGCCGGTCACAGAACGTTGACCGGTGGTGGTGAGGTGCACGTGACCGTCGCTCAAGACGACTTCGCTCACACCCGGCAGCGCGCGTAAATCGCCCAGCAGACTTTGCGACGGGACAGGATCCAGCTCCAGGTCGATAACCATGTCGCCATACCGCTGCTTCAGCGCTGTGGCCGTATCCAGCGCGACCAATTTGCCGTGATCGAGAATCGCCAGACGGTCGCACAGCGTATTGGCTTCCTCGAGGTAGTTGGTCGTGAGCAACACCGTTTTGCCCTGTTGCTTGAGACCCAGGATGTAATCCCACAGCGCACGGCGACTCTGGACGTCGACACCCAGCGTCGGCTCATCCAGATACAACAATTGCGGATCGTGCAGCAGCGCGCGAGCGAGCGCCAGACGCCGCTTCATCCCACCCGAGAACGTGCTGACCCGACTGTCCCGCCGGTCGGTGAGTTGCACCAGGTCCAGCAGCTTCAAAATGCGCGAATTCCGATCATGGCCCACCACGTTGTAGAGGTCGGCATGAAAGACCATGTTGGTCCAGGCGGTCAATTCCTCGTACAGGGCGGTTTCTTGCGGAACTGCACCGAGTGAAGCGCGCACCGCACGTGTATCGCGCGTGATGTCGTAGCCGAGGACGGTGGCCGAACCGGCCGATGGCCTGGAGAGCCCGCTGAGGATATTGACCGTGGTGGTCTTGCCGGAGCCGTTGGGTCCGAGCAGGCCGAAGATCTCGCCGCGTTGGACTGAGAGGCTCAGCGAGTCGAGCGCAACGAACGTGCCGAAGCGCTTTGTCAGCTCGCGCAGCTCGATGGCGACAGGCACACGCGCAGCATACGCCCTTCACGTCCATGCGTGCAAGCAGTTGCTTGCATGAAGTCAGTCGTAGGCGATGTCGCGGCGCTGGAACGCCAGTGCGCCGAGTCCCGCCAGCCCGAGCCCGAGCAGCACCATGATCGCGTTGCTGCCCCAGTCCGGATTCACGCCAGGCGCCAGCTGGACGTGCGTGAGCAGCGAAGAGTCGCGCAGCCAATCGGCATTCTTGATCAGCGCGGAGAGCAGGTCTATCAAGAACGACCAGGCGACAATCCCGTAGACGGCCGCTCCGGTCAGTTGCGGGCGCAGCCCAAAGACCAGTGTGCCCGCACCGATGATGAACACACCGGGCGGCACCACGTTCAGCCCGGCTTCCAGGAGTTTGAGTGGACCGACACCGGTGTGCTGGTTAGCCGAGCCAATCCACGTGAACAAGCCCGAAACCACGCCCGCAATGACGACCATCGCGATGGCCACGCCGACGCGTCCCATTAACCAGGCCATGCGCGGCACGCGGCGGACGAGGATATTGTCGAGTCGGCCGCTGGATTCTTCGTCGCGCATGCTGACCATTTGCGTCGCGGCGAGTAGCGAGATGCCGATCGCCGCGAACAAGAACACCAACCCAAGAAAGCCGGCGGTCGCCTGGTGCAAACCCAACCGGCTGAGTGTGGCGGCGACCGCCGGCGAGCTGGCAGTAATGATCCCGGTAGCGGAGTGCGTCAATGAGCCGACGATGCCCAGCCAGGCGCCGGTGCCCAGAATCCACGCTAGCGAGGAGGTGCGCGTCAACCGCAACGTGAGGCTGACTGGTCCGCGCAACCAGCGCGGATTGCCGCCCGACCCCGTGCGCTCGCGCAGCACGCTGGCGTTCAGGTCGCGTCGCCCCGCCAGGAACACCGAGACCACGCAGCACGCGACGATAAGCACCACCATCGGTACAAGCGCGACCAATTGAGGTTCTTCGAGCGGTCGAAGTTCTTCGATCCAACCAATTGGACTCACCCAACGCAGCCAATCGAGCGAATTGTTGGCGTCTGCAATCAGCCGCACGACGTAGGCAACACCGACGACGACGGAGCTGAGCATGGTTGCCTGCCCGGCGGTAGCCGACACCTGGCTGGCAAGCGCACCAATGGCAAGGAACATCGCCGCGCCGGAAATCAGCGCGATGCTCTCCAGCAGCGAGCCCCCGACTCCGAAGTGGGCGGCTGCCATGCGTCCGCCGATGAGGGTGAACAAGGCGATGACCGCCCACATCAGGAGCAGCGCCACGGACAAGCCGACCAGGACCTGAATCGTTGCGCGGCGGGGTGTGGTGGGACCTGCCAGCAACAGCTCCCAGCGGCCGGCGTCCTCCTCACCGCGCAACAGCCCGCAGCTGGTGCGAATAGCCCAGATCGCGCCGATGATGTAGCTCGTCGTCATGAGACGCCAGCTTGTAAAGCCGGCGACCGTGTCCAGCCGGTGGCCCTGCCCAATCAGAATCTCGAAGGCCTGCATCGACTTTGCCAGCGCCAACCGTTCCTGGACCGTGGGGTAGCCCTTGACCATCGCTTGAATGGTGGCGATGACGAACAGGCCCAGTACCAGACCCCAGACGAATGCCCACAACCACGCGCTGCGCGCCACGTGCCGCGCAATCACCCAGCGCTGCTGGCGACGCCTCGCGCGTGGGAATGGACGAACAGCAGCGGCAACGCTCATGTGTGCGTGCCGTAATGCGAAAGGAACAGCTCCTCCAGCGATGGCTCCGAGCTGAGCAGCTCACGCACGCCGGAGTTGGCGATGATTTTCAGCAGCGGTTGGATCGGTCCGGTGACCTGGCAGCGGAGGCGGTGGTCCTGGATTTCGACCGCAGAGACCCCGGGCACCTGAGAAACATCCGGAGGATCGGCATCGAAGGTTGCGTCCACCCGGACCGCGGCGAGATGGCGCATTTCGGCGAGCGTGCCAATCTCGAGCAGCTCGCCACCGCGGAGGATCGCCACGCGATCGCACAACGCCTCCACTTCGCTGAGGATGTGCGATGAGAGAAAGACCGTCTGACCGTTGCTCTTCGCCTCGGCAATCGATTCGCGAAAACGTTGCTCCATCAGCGGGTCCAAGCCGCTGGTTGGCTCGTCGAGGATGAGCAGCTCCGCCCGCGTCATGAGCGATGCGATCAACGCTAGCTTCTGCTTGTTGCCCTTCGAATACGATCTGACTTTCTTGGACGGGTCGAATTCGAAGCGGGCAATCAACTCGTCGCGATACGCCTCATCGAAGGCGCCATGCGTGTTGCCGAGCAGAGCCAGCGTCTCGCGACCGGTCAGGCCGGGCCAGAGATTCGCCTCACCTGGCACGTACGCCAGGTGGCGGTGAATTTCGGGCGCAGCCTTGTGGGTATCCAGATCGAAAATGGTGGCGTGGCCGGCAGAAGGCGCGATCAGCCCGAGCAGAAGCCGGATGGTGGTGGTTTTGCCAGCCCCATTTGGGCCGAGATAGCCCAGCACTTCACCTTGCTGGACCTCCAGGTTCAGGTCGTGGAGCGCGATGAAATTGCCGTAGCGTTTGGATAATCCGCTGGTGCGGATCGTAGCCGTCATGTCGCGGGAGCAAGCTGAAGTACCTGGTCGGTGTCGCTTTGCCGCCAGACCAGCTCAACCGGGCGCACGCCCTGCGGCACGTCGAAGACGATGAAGCCAGACAGGACGTCCGTCTGACGCAGCGTCACCACTGGCAGTGGCATGACCTCAAGGCGCGGGCCGGCCACCATGCGAACCAGGCTGGCATCACCGGTGGTTGCTGTTGGATCTGATGGAAATATGTGGTGGTCGGCGTCGCGCGCGATGAAGTCCGCCGGATTGATTTGCAGATCGTCGGTGCCGTGATTGGTAATCGTGACAAAAATCGCCACGCGTTCCACCGGTGGTTGTGCTGGTGACGGATAGCTGAGCGGCCCTGCCGCCGCTGTTAGTGGCGATAACTGTGTGGTGCATGCGCTCACAACGAGCGCAGTAAGCGCGAGAACGAACGGCGCGAGACTATTGCGCACCACTGCCCTGCGCAGTCACGTTTTCGCCGGACGTCAGATTTGACGCGTTGGAGGTGGCCACCAGCTCGCCTTCAGAGAGGCCACTGGTGATCTGTGCGGACTGATCGTTCACGCCACCAACCCGAACCGGTTTGACTTCCGCACGACCATCGGTGACTGTTACGACCCCCGCTTGCGCGCCTGCCAACGTGGGTCCAACGACGGCTGATCGCGGGACCACGAGTGCCGCGGGTGTGACGCTGGTGATGGACACGACCGCCTGCATGCCCGGTTTGAGCAGATGCTGCGGATCGTCCGGCGTGACCTGCACCGGCGCCGTGCGCGTCTTGGGATCCACCGAAGGTGCGACCGCGCTGACCATGCCGGTGAAGCTCTGATCCGGGTACGCCGAAGATGTGATCTGCGCTTGCTGGCCTACCTGAACGGCTGCGAGCTGCGTGTCGTCCACGCTGGCATTGACCTGGACTGTTGGTGGCACAAGCGTGATGACCGACGTCTGGGGCGTGACAAGCGCACCCGGACTGACCGTGCGACTGGCGACGACGCCATCCACCGGCGCAAGTACCTGCGTCTGTTGGAACTGGAGCTGGGCCTGCTGCAGTGCCGCCTGCGCCTGGTCGACCTGCGCGCGCGCAGTTGCGGAGTCCTGCTCCGTATAGGGATTCTGCCGAGCTGCCAGCGCGGCTTGCGCCTGATCGACGGCGGCTTGTTGTTGTTCCAGGTCGTACGCCGTGTACGGATTCTCGGCCTTGAGAAGTTGCTGTTGAGCCTGTTCGACCTGCGCTTGTTCTCCAGCAATGGCCGACTCGGTACTGGGCTGCTGTGCGAGGGCCAACGCCTGTTGCGCCTGATCGACGGCGTTCTGTGCGATCTGCACCTGCTGATCCTGAGGTCCGGCCAGTACCTGGTCGAGGTGCGCCTGGTCGGCCGCGAGCTTCTGGCGGGCGGCTTCTACCTGGGAAGCGGTGGCTTTGCGTTGTGCGTCAAGGGTGCCGTTCTGCGCGGCAGCGAACTGTGCCTGGGCAGTGGCCAGGTTGTTCTCGGCGGCGATGAGCTGACCGATTGCCTGATCTCGCTGCGCCTGGACTTGAGCCTGTTGCACCTGGACGCCGGTGCCCTGAACTGCGCTCAGCCGCGTCTGGGTTGCTTTCACCAGTGCCGCCGCGCTGGTCACCTGCGCCTGCAAGTTGGCCTGCGTGGCCGGAGCGCCGCCGCGCTGCAGGAGGTCCAGCTGTCCTTGCGCGGACTCCAGCGCGAGATTCGCGGCCTGAATCGCCGCGTCGGCTGAGGCCTTCGCCTCACCGCAGGCGGTGCTGTTGGGCTGCACGATCGTCTGGCCGCTCAGCGGACTGGTGACCGGTGCGCAGACGCCGGCGACGCGCTGCTCGAGCGCGGTCTGGTTGGCTTCGGCAGCGGCCTGCTGCGCCTGCGCCTGAGTGACCGCCGCTTGCGCCTGAGTGATGGAGGCCTGGGTTGGGTTGTTCGCCTGGGCCAGTGCGGCTTGAGCCGATTGGAGCGAAGCCTGCGCCTGGTCGTAGGCCGTCTGCGCCGACTGGACATCCGCCGTACTGGAGGGCGACTGGTTGGCAAGCGCAGCATCAGCCGAACGCACCGCCGCTTGCGCCGAATTCACTTGCGCCTGGAGCGTATCGACCTGGCTCTGCAGGTTTTGCAGGTCGGCCGCTGAGCTGCCGCCAAGCGCCGCGTACTGGGCCTCCGCGGCGACCACGGCCGCCTGGTCGGCGGCGACCGCACTGGCGGCAGCCTGTCGAACATCGTCGGTTGCGCCTTGCTGCAAGAGGTCCAGTTGCTGCTGAGCGGAGTCGAGTTGCGATTGAGCTTGCGCCACTGCTTCCGGTCGCCCGCCCCGCAGCATGTCGTTGAGCTTCGCTTGCTGGACTGCGAGCGCCGCATGCGCGGCGGCCACGTCCTCCACCCGAGCGCCAGCTTGCATCGCCGCCAACTTGGCTTGCTGCTGCGTCAGCGCGGCCTGCGCCTGGGCGACATCTTCCGGGCGCGCACCGGCCTGGACCGTCTGCAGCTTGGCTTGCGCCGCCTCCAGGTTGGCGCGGGCCTGGAGCACCGCGAGCTGTGTGGAATCATCTTCGATCTGGACCAGCAGGTCGCCCGCACGTACGTTCGCGCCGACGTCGACAAGGACCTGCTGAACACGGCCACTGGCTTGCGGCTGCACGTTTATTTGCGTTGGCGCACTGACTTCACCGGCGGATCGGATCGTGATGGGAAAGTCCTGCCGCTGGACTGGGGCGACCGGCACCTGCGTTGGTTGAGCGGTCGCACTTGGCCTCGAACAGGCGGTCACGAGCAGCGCGGCGAGCGCAATCGAAGCGAAGAAGCGCATTATCGGCCAGTCCTCCGGGTGCGTTTGCGCCAGCGGTCGATGATGCCCTGTGATTCCGCGAGCCAGAACTCGTGCAGATCGATCATGTCACGCATGCGCTGGCGCGCGCGGCCGGGGCTGGCCAGTTGATCGGAGCCCTGGAGCACCGGCAGCGACTGGCGGATGCGCGCGAAGGTGGCCTGGAAGATGGGCACCATGTCGTCGTTTGCCTCGTACAGCACGCGCCGGCTGCCGGGGCTGGTAAGCCGTCGCGCCACGCCGGCTCGCTCGAGGTCACGCGCTGCCACGCTGACCGCACTCTTGCTCACTGCTAGCTCGCTGGCGAGATCGTCGAGGCTGATGGGTTGATCGCGCAGGAGCAGCAGCGCGAAGGCGCGGCCGAAGGTGACGGATAGGCCGTAGTGCGCATAGAGATGTCCGAGGTCATCCATGAACCGCCGCCGCGCCTGGGCGACTTCGCTACGATCATGTACGTTCTGTTTGTTCAGAACGTTGGCCACGTAGGGAATATACCTCGCCTTCACGCCTTTGTCACTATCTCATGAGTGCACTCTGGGCGCTCAGGATGCTCTCGATGGTGGAGCGCGCAAGAGCGGGGCTGACCAGAGCGCGCTGAGGATTGCGAAGCGAGGCGCTGGGATACCAGATTCGTGATGGTGGACCAAGTCTGTCAGCCGATGTCTTCGTGCCCCACGTGCCGTCAGCGGCTCTCAGAGTGCATAGCGCAGGTTGGCGGCCAGCGGCATGCGCTGGGGGATGTCTTGGCTTCGCACACCAAGGACCCGTGCGCCGCATGAGAGTGCTTGCGCCGCAATCGCGCCCACGACGCCATAGGAATCCGCGGAGTCCGATTCCGTGAGTGAGATCCGCCCAGTCGCCTCGTCGAATGTTCCAGGCACGACGGTGTCAATGTCCACCATCAAACGAAATTTGGCCGCGGCGTGCTCGATTCCTAGTGGCAGACCATCCAGTCGCCTACAAAGCTGTGCGATGTCCGGGCTGTCAGCTTCGACCAACATGAACCGTGCGTTCACTGCGGAAGCACGATCGACGAACAGCGCGACCGCGGCACTCGCCATGATTTCTGCTGGCGAAGCCTCGCCGGACGGGACAGGAAGCGGGTCCACTTGCCAGGAGGCCTCGATCGTTGCTCCAAGTCGCCGGCGGCAAGTTGCGAGAATCGTGGTTTCGCTGGCGTCATTGGCCAATGAGCTTGCGAGTTTGGCGCACTCTTCGGTCAGCCCATCGCAATTGTCGAAAAGCAGCAGCGTGCGCTTGCTCCGCTCGGCGGCCGCCACTCGAACGGCACGTGACACCGTGCTCGCCAGCTGGGCGGCACCCGCGACCAGCGACACATCGACGACCAGCACCCGAGCGCTTTGCTCGATGCCAAACGTGCGCGCAACGCGCGCAGCGAGCCGACTCTTCCCAACACCAACTGGGCCTACCAGCGTCAGGAGGTGTGCTGTTTGGAGAAGCGTTGCGAGCTCGAGTTGATCGCGCTCGTAGCCAACAAAGCTCGTCAGCTCGAACGGTAGCTCGAATGCCGTATTCAGGTGGGGTCCCCCTGCTTACGCGACGCGCGCCAACTTGACTCCCCAGCATCATCATAGGTTGTTTGCGTGTCATGTCAACGGGAGGTGTCGGCGAAATGAGCCGCCGTTGAGCAAGCATCCAACTAGCGTTGCCGCTGTGCGCAAGCCGCTGCCGTCGTGGACCGATGGCCCGACCAGCGAAGCCATCGTCCGCTTCGTGCGACGTGTTACCAATCCAGCGAGCCCGATGTACGTCCCGCCCGACGAACGCGTCGCGGTTTTCGACAGTGACGGTACGTTGTGGTGCGAGCAACCCGCGTCGGCCCTGGCGTATTTCGTGATGCACCGTTTGCGGCTTTGCTCCGCCGAGGACTTGCCGTCCGACGATGCGCCACTCGTCCAAGCCGCGCAGCGCGACGACATCGAGATATTTCGCGCGCTCGACTTACATCGCCTCTCGGAGGTGCTCCTGCAAGCAAATGTAGGTCTGACGCCTGAGCAATTCGTCGCCGAAGCCCACGAGTTTCTCGCGCAAACCGTTCATCCACGGTTCGGATTCCGGCTTCGGGATTTGACGTTTCGACCGATGCTGGAATTGCTGGCCTATTTGGAAGCCAAGAGTTTCCGAACATTCATCGTGACAGGCGGAGGTGTTGAACTTGTGCGCGCCGCGAGCGAGCTGTTGTACGGCGTGCCGACCGAACGCGTTGCCGGCGCCACCGTGGACTACCGCTTCGAGCGGATGGACGGAAAGATCCTGGTCATCCGCACGCGTACGCTGCTCGGCGAGCCGGGCGAGGGTGAAGCAAAGGTACGCGCGATCCAGCATCGGATCGGGCGACGTCCGATCCTTGCGGCGGGCAACTCCGTCGGCGACCGGGAAATGCTGGAGTACACGAGCTCCGGTCGGCAACCATCAATTTGTCTGATCATCGAGCACGACGACGCGGAGCGCGAATATGCGTACGTCTCCGATAGCAAGCGCCTGAGTGAACTGGCAGCGCGCAATCACTGGCTGACCGTCAGCATGCGGCGCGACTTTCGTCGGATATTTGACAGACTTCCGCGTCATTCAGCTGTCGCGGGAGCTGGTGGTATTAGTCGACAGATGTAGCGCGCCGGGAGTGATATAGCCCCGTTCGATCGCCATTACCGCCGCCTGCGTTCGATCGCTCACTCCCAGTTTCGCAAGAATGTGCTCGACGTGGATTTTCACCGTGCTCTGTGTGATGATAAGGCGCTCGGCAATTTCACGATTTGTGTGGCCGAGCGCAAGCAACTCCAGGACTTCATGTTCGCGTGGTGAGAGGCCCATATGGTTGACAATGGAATGCGCCGGCGGCCGCTCCCGGGCGATCCGACGTAGCACATCGCGCACCAGGTGTCGGTCGACCGGGAACTCGCCCGCCAGCGCCTGCCAGATGGCACTTCGGAATTCTGCTTCAGTAGCGGCCTTCAGCACGTAGCCCGCGGCGCCGGCCTTGACTGCCTCGATCAGCAGCTCGGGGTCGTCGACCGTGCTGAGAATCAGCACGGCGGTACGCGGACTCCGCTCTTTGAGAATGCGTGTTGTTTGCAGGCCGTCCATACCCTGCGTGCGTATGTCCATGAGCACGAGATCCGGCTGGAGCGATAGCGCCAGAGCCAGTGCCTGTGCGCCGTTCGTAGCTTCGGCGATCAGCTCCAGCCCTGGATCAGCGGACAGAATGGCACGTAGTCCGATTCGCGTCAGGGCATAGTCGTCTACGACGAGGATGCGCGTCGACGTCCACCCGATCTTCGCGTTTGCACTCCGGTAGCACCCAACCTCGCGCCCGCCGGGAGCATGCCATTGTTGACCGCCCATTTCAAGCGCTTTGTGCATGCGGCCGTGCAGACTGCACGGCCTGCCCACCAGCGCAGGCTTTCGGCAGGCGCCTTGAACCCGATGACCAGAAGGGCAATCCACCCAGTGCGATGGAAGTGAAGAACCGAACGCGCGAGACTCGATTCAGAATCAACACCACGGGTTGACTCTCGATTCACGAGCTGCGCGAAGGTTGCTTCCATTCGGCAATAAGGTCTTCGAGAATTGGATACACGACGTCAGGTCGCGCACCAGGCTGAAGCGGATCCACGATGTCGTGAAAGAGTTTCAGTTTGCGTGGGAACTCGTAGGTGTATACGGCGTTTGCGCCCGCTGTCCGCCAGTGATCCACAAGCGAGCGGATTGCAGAGTTGTTCACTGCGAGATCTGATGCGTTGGTGATCATCCACACCGTCGCAGCCCTGGGTGGTCGACGTTTGGCCGCATCGAACAGGTCGGCTCCGAGGCACTGCGTCTCCGCCAACGCATGTGTCGGAAATCGAGGATAGGCGTAGTCCGGTCCAGGCAACCTGTCCTTGCGGCGTGGATCCCACCACATGAACCAGTTCGGCAGCCGTGAGACGGCGGCGAAGGCGGGCCGCGTCGCCCAGAGCGGCAGCAGTGGTAATCCGAGGGCCGGCGCAATTGGGGCGGCGACAGCGACTGAGCGGTACTGGGCCGCCCAGATCGCGAGTACTCCACCAAGCGAGATGCCACTCACCGTCACGTGGTCGGCGAGTCCGGCGGCGATGTCGATTGCCTGTGCGGTTGCGTCAACCAGTTCGTACGCCCGCAGTTGCGCCAGATCGGTTGTCATCCGGTCCAGATAGCCGTGGTACGGCAGTCGGGGGACGAGGACGGTGTATCCCTTCGCGGCGAAGCGTTCTCCGAGTGAGCGGAACTGGCGAGGCGAATTGGTGAGTCCATGCAGGAATACAACCACGCGCTCGGTCCGATAGCCAGGACTTGCGAGCCAGGAACGCGAGCGCGGATCGACGGCAGGTGGATCCTGGCGCAGCAGCGCATCAAAGCGGGCATGTGCTTCATCGAACCCGCGTGCAGGCTGCTCGGGACGGTCGAGTGGAGTGATGACCGAAATGATATGCCGCATTAAGCGTGAGCAGGATTTGATTCGCGCGCAGGGGAACATTGCGCCGTACCAGGCGCAAGTTCACCTCCAGGAGGACATGGCGCTGTGCATTGGAAAGGGTGATCAGCACGGAACCGTAATAATGGCTAGCGCGTGATTAGTGGATTGGTAGATGGACGTGCTGCCCTCGTGAGCGGCGCGGCGAGCGGCATTGGTCGGGCCTCAGCCCGCTTACTCGCCGAGCATGGCGCTCGGGTTGCCCTGGTCGACCTCAACGGCGCAGGCGCGGAGGAAGCGGCGGCGCAGATTCGCCAGGCCGGCGGCCAGGCAATCGCCCTCCAGGGCGATGCGGCCGATGAAGCCGACGTCGCGCGCGTGGTCAGCAGCGCCGCCGAAGGCGTCGGTGGCCTGAATATCTTGGTCAACAACGCCGGCATGGCCGGCGGAGAGCGTGCCTCGGTGGACGAGCTCAGCCTGGAGCGTTGGGATGAGATGATGCGTGTGAACTTTCGCGGCTATCTCCTGATGGCCCGTGCCGCGCTGCCGTGGCTCGCGCGAGACCGGGGTGTGGTGGTGAACAACGCTTCATCCGTGGCGATTTCGAGTGCGCCAGGCTCGGCTCACTACACCACCGCCAAAGCAGCGGTGGTCATGCTGACACGCCAGATGGCAGCGGAATGGGGACCACGCGGTGTGCGCGTCAACTCCGTGGCTCCGGGCATCATCAACACCGGCTTCGGCCGGCCGGCGGACCGTCGTGACGTCGTGGATGATGCGCTGCTGGCGCGGCATGAACGCTACATCCCCCTCCGCCGCGAGGGCACCGCGGAGGACGTGGCAAAGGTCATTCTCTTTCTGTGCTCAGACCTGGCAAGCTACGTAACCGGACAAAATCTGCTGATCGACGGCGGCCTACTTCAGATGGTGTATCCGATGGTCAACGATACCGCCGGGTGAACGGCCGAAGCCGTTGGAAAACACCCGCGTGGGGTGACCTACTGATGCGTGCCGCTGCGGACCGGAGCTGTTCGCGCGCATCCACAGTCGGATAGCTGTAGAACAGAAGCGTAGCCAGGTCGAGTGCGCGATCTCCGGCGCGAACGCGCGTCGGGCGCTTGCACAGACTCTACGGTATCCTGGTGCGCGGTGCTGCGCACGCAGGTTGCGATTCTCGGGGCGGGGCCGGCGGGGTTGGTGCTCGCGCAACTGCTGGCTCGCAGCGGCATCGAATCAATCGTCCTCGAGCACCGCTCGCGGGAGTACGTCGAAGCGCGGGTTCGGGCAGGCGTGCTGGAGCAGGGCAGTGTCGACCTCCTGCGTGAGATGGGTGTGTCCGATCGCATGGACCGCGAAGGCATGGTCCACACCGGACTCGAGCTGCGCTTCGACGGCCAGGGCCATCGCATTCCACTGACCGAGCTTTCAGGTGGCCGTTCCATCATGGTCTATGGACAGCAGGAGGTGGTGAAGGATCTCATTGCAGCGCGCCTCGCTGCTGGCGCTCAGATTCTGTTCGATGCTGAAGCCACAGTTGTGAGAGACCTGCAATCTAGCCGACCGCATGTGCGCTTTCGCTGCAACGGCACCGAGGATGAGCTAGAGGCGGACTTTGTCGCCGGATGCGACGGGTTCCACGGCGTGAGTCGCACCGCGCTGCCGCAGTCCGCCTGCACGGTGTACGACAAGGAATATCCGTACGCGTGGCTCGGCATTCTGGCCGCTGTCGCGCCGTCCAATGAAGAATTGATCTACGTGCGCCACGAGCGCGGCTTCGCACTCCACAGCATGCGCTCGCCGCACATCACCCGTCTGTACCTCCAGGTCGTACCCGATGAGGACCTGGCCGACTGGCCCGATGAACGGATCTGGGAAGAGCTGCAGGCGCGTATGGCGACGCGTGATGGCTTTGTGCTGGAGTCCGGCCCCATTCTGGAAAAGGGTATTACCACCATGCGCAGCTTTGTGGTGGAGCCAATGCAGCATGGTCGGCTGTATCTGGTTGGCGACGCGGCGCACATCGTCCCGCCAACAGGCGCCAAAGGGATGAACCTGGCGGTGGCCGATGCACGCGTGCTCGCAAGCGCATTGGATGCCTGGTATGCAAAGGGCTCAACTGTCGGATTAGAGCAGTACTCGGAGACGTGTTTACGCCGTGTCTGGCGAGCGGAGCACTTCTCCTGGTGGATGACCACGATGCTCCACCGCCACGCCGACGAGCCGTTCATGGACCGCCTCGGCTTGTCCAATTTGCGGTATGTGGTCAGCTCGGAATCCGCGGCGCGGACGCTGGCCGAGAACTATGTGGGTCTCGTGAACGTCTAACCCGTAGTCAGCCTTTGACGGCCCCCATTGTAAGCCCACTCACAATTCGCCGCTGAAGGATCAGGGCGACCACTGCGACTGGCAGCATGATGGAAACCGCGGCAGCGCTGAATTGGCCCCACAGAATGCCGCGGTCCGTGTCGAAGCTGGCGATGAGCACCGGCAGCGTGCGGCTATCAGGTCCGGCCAGGATCAGCGAGAACAGGAACTCGTTCCATCCGAGCAAAAATGCAAAAATCGCCGTCACTGCAATTCCGGGCGAGGCGAGCGGCACCACCACTTTCTGCAAGATCTGCCAGCGGTTGCAACCGTCGACCGCCGCGGCCTCCTCCAGGTCGATCGGCAACTCCTTCAGGAAGCCGATCATCATCCAGATGCCGAACGGGAGTGCAAAGGTGGTATAGGCAACGATGAGCGCCGCCCGCGTATTCAACAGGTGAAGCTGGGTGAAAATCACGTACAGCGGCAAGACCAATGTGATGCGCGGCACCATCCGGACGACCAGGTAAAAGAGCGGCAACGCGGTGGCGCCGCGAAACTGAAAGCGCGTGAACGCGTATGCCGACAGGAAACCGATGGTCGCGGCGAGCGTACTGGTGACGGTCGCCACGATCAGCGTATTGGCCAGGTACCGCTGGAAATCGCTGGACTGCAACAGCGCGGCGTAGTTGGCGAGAGTTGGCTGAAAGATCCAGGCCGGCGGCATCGCCGCAACCAGCGTGTCGGGTTTGATACTGGTCAACAGCATCCAGGCAACTGGACCCAACGCCCAGAACAGCAGGATCACCACGATGATCCACTGGAGCGCCGGCGGTATCGTTGCCCGCATCGGCTAATCTACCCGAGTCCGATTCATGCGTCGCACGAAGTACAGTCCGAACAGGAAGACAATGGCAAAGATCACGTACGACACCGCTGAGCCGAGCCCCATGTCATAGTTGCGAAAGCTGTAGCGGTAGGTCGAGATGGCGATGGTCTCGGTGGCATTACCAGGGCCACCACCGGTCATGATGAAAATCGTATCGAATTCGCGGAGCGCGTCCATGCCGCGGATGATCACGGCAACGAGAATCAGCGGCATTAGCAATGGCAGGGTGAGACGCCGGAATTGCTGCCAGAATGACGCGCCGTCGACCGCCGCCGCTTCGAACAGCTCCAACGGCAGCGACTGCATACCCGCGAGGAAAACCAGGAACATGAACGGGGTATTGCGCCAGATCTCGACGCCCATGATGGAGGGCAGCGCGAGTTTCGGATCGCCGAGCCAGACAGGGTGGCCGAAACCCGCAAGGCCAAGAAAGTAGTTGATGATGCCCATGTCCGGGTGGAGCATGAAACGCCACATGAACGCTACGACCGCTGGAGTCATGAACACCGGAACCAGCATCGCGGTCCGGATGAGCCCCTGGCCGAAAGTCAGGCTGTTCACGGTGATCGCGAAGACCATGCCCAGCAGCAGCTCGGCGGTAACCGTGCCCAGTCCGTAGATCAACGTGGTGCCGATCGAATTGCGAAACGTTGGATCGCTGAACGCGTGGGCGTAGTTGGTGAGACCGTCGAAATGGATGTTGCGGGGGTCGGTGAGGACGTAGTGGTAGAAGCTCAGCCCAAACGAGTAGAACAGCGGAAAGACCACAACCGCCAGCGTCGCCACAAGCGCGGGGAGCACGGCCCAGTAATAAAAGGGCACAACACCAAGCGCACGCTCGGCGATACTAACCCGTCGTCGCGCGCCCGCCCGGTCAGACCCGACGGTTGCGAGCGTGGTCAAGCGGATAAGTACGGAGCGACCTGTTGGTCCGCGCCCTTGATCGCATCTTCGGGTGGCTTCTGGCCCGACAGCACCGACGTGGTCATATTCATGATCGCCGTGTCGATCGCATTCCAACTCGGCACCTGTGGCCGGTTGCGTGCGCCGTCGAGCGCTTTCAGAAAATCGGGCGCCCACGGGTAGCGCTGCTGGAACGCGGGACTATTGATCACGTCAAAACGCGGCGAATGGCCGCCGCCATTGGTGGTGAATTCCGTGCTGCCATCCGGCCCGCTGATCCATTTGATCCACTCCCAGGCAGCGTCGACGTTCTTGCTGTCTTTGGAGATACCCAGATTCCACACGCCGCGCTGTGCGTTCGGCACGGACGCCCAGCCAACGTTGGCAGCGACGCTGGACTTCTGCGGATTGGTCGCGTCTGGACCAATTGACGCCCAGTAGAAAACCATCGCTGCTTTGCCGGTGTAAAAGGCGTCGATCTGTTCGGCATAGGTGTATGCCAGCACGCCGGGTGGTGCGGATTTGATGATGCGCTGATAGGTTTGCAGCGCCTGGATTCCGGCCGGACTGTCGAAGCCGAATTTCCTATCTGGAGTAATGATCTCACCACCTGCATTCCAGAGCAGGAACTCCACCAGCGCTGAGACCTGGCTATCCTGTCCACCGGACACGGAGATCCCGGCGACGCCGTTGGCCGGATCGTTCAGCTTTTCCGCGGCGGCGATCACCTCGTCGAACGTGGTCGGCGTCGGAATGTCCTTGGCTGCGAGCAGGTCCTTGCGCAGCCAGAGCATCATGACGTTCGGATCGAGTGGCATCGCCACCCGCGTTCCGTTGTAAACGCCGGCGGCCAGGCCGTTTGGGACGTACTGCTTGAGGTCGACGTTGTCGCGCGCAACCAGGTTGTCGATATTGGTGAGGTAGGGCGCCAGGCCGGCGATCCATGTCTCGTCCATCATCGAGACGTCGTAGTCGGGGCTGCCGGATGCAAACGAGACCGTCAGCTTGTCCGCGAGATTGGCATTCGGGAGTTTGTCGATCTCGACCTTGATGCCGGTGGCCTTCTCGAAGTCAGGAAAGGTCTTTTCGAGCGCGTCGCCTTTGTAGTTCGAGAGCGCGCCGAAGCGGATGGTGGCGCCGCGCAGGGCGGCTGGCGCTGTGGCCGCGGCATTGGCGCCGGGCGCCGAGGTCGCGTTGCTGGTTGACGCCGATGTGGCGTTGCTGGCGGGCGGAGCGGCGGTGGCCGCTGGCGCGGCGGCGGGCTGCGCGCAGGCTGAAAGGGCCAGGCCCGCGGCCGAGGCGGCCAAAGCACCAACGAAGCGGCGGCGCGTCAGAAAGGTCGGATCAGCATCCTGCCGTGACATTTGTCTGGCCATCCCCTGCAAACCCAAAGTGTTGTCGCAGAGTGTACTTAACCGCCACTGGCCGAACTTACGCCACCGAGCACGGCGCGGTGCTTGTGCGCAACGTTCCGGTCGGGTCGTGGAACGCTTCGGCGCGCGGACTACGCTCGTAACGCGCGCGGCCCTGTTCGGGCTCGCCGCGCTGCCGACGCGGTGCCACGGGCCGACGTCGCGGCGGGCTCGGCCGTGCTGGCGCGTGGCCGGCCTGACGATGAACACGAGCGCGACTCATGGATCGCGGTCCGCGGAGTCGGACCAGCCGGAAGCCTCGCGGGCCACGGCGTCATCCTGGGTGGGTGAGCCGCCGCCCACGCCGATGGCGCCGATGAACTCGCCGTTTTCGAAAATAGGATAGCCACCGGGGTTCAACGTGATTTCACCGGGCAGGACCGTCGTCAAGCTTTGCGGAAACAGCGGCCGGTCTTTCCATTGCTCCATCAATTGCGCGGTTGGTTTGCGGAAAGCGGAGGCCAACCGCGCTTTGCCCATGGCCATATAGGGGCCGTGCCAGCTTTTCCCTCGGGCGACCGCCACTGGATGGCCGGCCGTGTCGTGGACCGCAACGCTCACGTTGAGCCCGCGCGCATGCGCGATTGCGCGTGCGCGCTGGACATACTCGAGCGCCTTGTCAAAATCCAATTGCGTGCTCAGTCTCCCGCACGCGAGCCGGTGGCCGCAACCGGCTGAGGCGAGGCCGCCGGAGCATCGTCCCATGGTGTCGAAGCCAATCGCAGGAAACGCATCGCGTTTTCGCCCATCAGTTTACGTGTGGCAGGCTCACCGAGAACGCTCTTCCACTCCAGCACTGTATCCACCGCCACCGGGAACAAGCTCTCAGGATGCGGGTAGTCCGACTGGTACATCAGCACTCCGTCGCCGAGAATGTCGACGACCGCCTTGGTCATGAGTGGACCTTCGTGGTTTTCGATGCCACAGAAGACTCGGCCTTGCTGCACGTACTCCAGTGGTGTGTACTTGCGCGCAGGAAGCACGTCTCTGACGAACTTTGCCTGGCTACTCAGCCGCAAGATCCAGTTCGGCAGCCAGCCGTGACCCGTCTCAACGGTCGCAACGCGGAGG
>JAFAZN010000412.1 GCA_019239775.1 Chloroflexota bacterium | reverse complement strand
TCACGCCGTCACGCCTGTCCGCGTGGCCGATACGCGCCTAGGTGGCGGCGCGATCACTTCGGGCCGACACAAGCCACGGGGCGGTCGGAACCACGGACGCCGTCGGGCGCTCTGAGCCCACAGCAATCACGGCCGTCACGGCACCGTGCATTCAGGACGGCGCGCCGCGACAACGTCATCTGAGGCGGTCAGTGCCACGGGCAACTGCGACAACAAGGGTCAGGACGTCACGGACCGCGAGGCGAATGGACCCACGGGCGGCACAGCGTCACCAGCCACGAGGCGACGGGACCAACGTGCGTCACGCGGCCGGGCGTGCAGGCCGTCAAGGCCCGACGATGCGCGTATGCCGTCACGGGCCGCGCCGGCGGCAAGAGCCACGGTGGCAGGACGCCACGTAGTCGGACCATCACGTGAAGCACCATCGAAGTGTCATGCCGCGAGGTGGCGGTGAGCGCGAACGACCCAGATGCCGTTGGCGGCGTCTCGCACGCTGAACCCGCCGAGTTACTGGCGTGAGGCGGGGTGGGGCAGGTGGGCGGCCAGTTCACCGAGGCGGCCGCTGAACGAGACTGGGCGGTTCGCCACGAGTGGCAGACTCACGGTTGCCTGCGTGCCCGTGCCGAGCTGGCTGCTGAGCTGCAGATGGCCGTGATGGGCGTCGATGAGCATCTTGGCGATGGCAAGTCCCAGGCCGGTGGCGCCGCGCTCTCGGGCACGCGCTTTGTCGGCGCGATAGAAGCGGTCGAAGATGCGCGGCAGATGCTCGGGCGCGATGCCACTGCCGGTGTCGGCGACCTCGAGCTCGGCCTGGGCGCCGTGGCGACGCACCCGCACCTCTACCCGACCGCCCGACGGCGTGTGCTTGATCGCATTGTCGATGAGGATGAGCAACACCTGCTGCAAGCGGTCGGGATCGGCGTCGACAATCGCCTCCTGGCCGTCGGCGGCTTGCAGGCCCAGCTGGATGCCCTGGCTCTGTGCCAGAGGTGTGGTGCGGCGCACGACGTCGGCGGCCACCGCCCCGATATCAACCGGTGCGGTCATCAGCTCCAGGCCGCCTGCATCCGATCGCGCGAGCGTGAGCAGATCCTGGGCGAGTCGCTCCATTCGCGCAATCTCGGCGCGCACGTCATCGAAGAGCTCGCCGTTGTCGTCGAGGGGCTCGTCGCGATGCGTATTGAGCAGGTCGGTCGCCGAGCGCAGGACCGTCAACGGAGTGCGCAGCTCGTGTGACGCATCGGCGATGAACTCCTGCTGCTGCTGGAACGCTCGCTGGATCGGCACGAGCGCACGACCCGACAGGAACCACGCCGCGCCAACCGACAGTAACAACCCCAGGCCGCAGCCACCGATCAGCACCAGCAGCAGCGAGTGCAACGCCGATTCAGCCGAATCGAGGCTGGTCCCGGTGACGAGGAGGCCGCCGTCGGGCATGCGGCGCAGCAGCACGCGCGCCGCATCGCCGTCACTCAGCTGGATGGTTGAAAAGGTGGGTTGCGTCGTATCGGGCCACGGCAGGTCGCTTGTCGAGACCTGCTGCGGATTTGACCGAATCTGACCGTCAGGGCCGAAGGCGATGCAGAAAATACCGCCGCTGTAGCCCTCGCACGCGCGGCGCACCGGGCCGCGACCTGGACCGCCGCCGCCAGTGTCGCCACCTGCTGGATTACCGGACTGGCCGAACTGGTCGGGACGTGGACCAGGGAACAGGATCGGCAACGCTTGTTCACTGCGCGACAGCAGCGCCGAGTCGACTTCATTCAACAGGCTGCGTGACGCTGCCGCGTAGACGCCGGCGCCCGCCAGCGCCAGGATCAGGCCGAGAATCAAGATGTTCCAGCCGACCAGGCGCCAGCGGATTCGACCAATCAGTGCTTGCACGTGGGTGTTATGGGTTACTGAGGTTTACGAAATTCGCGCCTACGCGCAGCGGCGCCCATGCAGCGGCATTCGCAAAGTGGGCAGCTGGGCTCGCCGCTCGCGGGGCCAAAACGCATTTCAGGCGCGGCAGCGCAATACCGGAGTTTCATTCGTCGCTATTCCTTAATCGTGTACCCAACACCGCGGATCGTGCGAATCAACGGCCGCGGATTGATAAAACCGCGATCGATCTTGTCGCGCAGGTAGTGGATATAGATTTCCACGACGTTCGAGGTGGCCTGGCTATCGTAGCCCCAGACGTGCTCGGTGATTTGGTCTTTGCTGAGCACCCGTCCCGCATTGCGCATCAGGTAGGCCAATAGGTCGAACTCTTTGGCGGTGAGCTCGATCGAGGCGTCACCGCGGCGCGCCTCGTGTCGGCCCATGTCCAGTGTGAGATCGCCGACCGTGAGCTGATCCTGGTGCTCATCGCCGGCGCGGCGACCGAGGGCGCGCACGCGCGCAAGCAGCTCCTCGAGCGCAAACGGCTTGGTCAAATAGTCGTCCGCGCCCGCGTCGAGGCCGCGCACACGATCGGGCACTGCGTCGCGCGCGGTGAGCATGAGGATCGGCGTCTTGAGTCGCTGGCGGCGCATCTCGCGAGCGACCTCGATGCCATCCAGCTCTGGGAGCATCACATCAAGGACCACAAGATCATGGGTCCCGCGTTCGGCGCTGGTCAGTCCTTCGAGCCCATCATGGGCGACTTCGACATGGTGCCCGACGTCGGTCAGCGCCCGCTCGACGACGCGCGCGATGCGCGGATCGTCCTCCACCACCAGTACTTCCATCGTTGCAGTAGCCATATACACCATGCGCCTTCTCAATCGATTAACTCGAAGTGTGGCTCTGAATGCTTGGAAACAGCTTGGACCCAAAGAAGAGCCGTGGCGGAGGCCTGGTTGGCATTGCGCGACTCCGGGGCGGGGGCGCTGCGCCCTTGATAGAGACGGGGCCGGTCGCTGCTCCGCTCGCAGGCTCGCTGCGCGCGGTCGCTCCCTCCCGCCCCGTCCCCCCGCGATGGGCCTATTCGGCGGGTCGCAAGCGGGTTGAGCGCATCTCAGGCACGTGCGTCACGCCGCAAAGGCCGCTCACGCCCGAGTGCAAGCGCGCTAGGCGAAATGCGGTGAGATGCACAGCAGCACACGGGCGCCAGGGAGCTGGGGAGCTAGGGAGCTAGCGGGGACAGCGGGGACAGCGGCGCGAATCTTAGAGGCGGTACATCCTCGCGGCGTTGTCGTGCAGGATCATGCTGGCGGCTTGGTTTGCTTCGGGCGGTGAGCAGAAGCCTTCCTCGGAGAGATCTCCCAGCACCTGGCCTAGCACCCGCTTGAAGCGTTTGGCGGCGATCCACAGGGCTTCGGGAAGCGAGCCATCGGCGCCGTAGAGGATCTTGGCGTAGGGGCAGGCTTCGAGCGCTTCCAGCATCCGCTGGCGCAGGTTGGGCATGCCGAACAGGGCGCCTTCGGAAAGGTCCAGGTACAGGTTGGGCAGGATCGACGCCATGGCCGCGGCTTCGGCCGTCCACGGCCAGCCACCGTGCACGAGCACAACCTGATTGCTCCGAAACCGCGAACTGGACAACAGCGGATGCAGCAACGAAGGGTTGGCGCGCTCGTACACAATCTCGGGATCTACGACGCCAGCGTGAAAATGCATCCAGATGCCGCGTTCGCGCGCAACATCCAGGGTGTGGCAGAGAAGAAAATCCCGAAAGACTTTCTGCTCGCGCTCTGACCCGAGGCGGTGTGACTCGAAGTCGTTGCGAGCTTCCGCCTCTGAAACAGGCGCAACGTCAAGGCCAGTGCGATACGCGATCACCGATTTGAATGCGATCGCGCCATCGCCTATCGCCTCATCTAGAAACTCCTGGTAGCGGCGGTAGAAGCTGCCCCAGTCGTCACATTCGGGAAGCAGGTCGCGAATGAAGTTGTCCGATCGCGCTACTCGGCGCAGGCTGACCGGAGCGATGGCGGCCAACTCTTCGAGCGTGATGCGCGGTTGTGCGCCGCCCTCGTCAACGCACAGGGCCGTGATGCCGACATCCTCGAACAGCTGGCCGGTCCAGGCGCGATAATCGGCGGCTGCCGCGGCGTTCCGAGCCGCGGCGACCGTGGCCCAATCGTCGTCCACGCCGAGAAACGCCGCGAGCTCGCGACGAAAGTACGCAACACCGAGGTTCGTCTCACGAAACAACCGCAGCGCAGGTTCCAGCTGGTCGCGCGGCAGGAACTCGCGCCGCACACTCGTGACCACCGTCTGCGAGAACGCTACTTCTCCAGCCAGCTGATCGGGAGTCAACTGCCGCGTCGACTCGCGCCAGGGGTGGACGTGGTTATCCGCCACTGGCACATCTGAGAACTCCAGCCGCGTCAGGCGAAGATGTCCAGCGGCAGAAACGCGCTGACCACCCAGTTCGGCGCGTCGACGATCTCGCTGATCTTCAAGTCAACCGCCACACTCGCCAGGCAGTACGCGTCTTCGCGACTCAGTCGGTACTCGCGCTCGAGATAATCCAGCATGTACCGCACCGCCTGCTTGCTGTTGGCGAGCAGATCAGGACCGTGCGCGGTCGTCACGTATGCGGGACCGGTGGAACCCCTGAAGCGGCTGCCAGGCGTCTTGAACTGCGGCTCGTGTATCGGCCGGTCCTTGTGGAGCTGGAAGCGCAGGCTCACCGTGGAGCTCATCTCAATAGCGCTGACACAGACCTCCCCATCGCCCTGCGCTGCGTGTGCGTCGCCGATTGAAAACAGCGCACCGTCGACCTCGATCGGCAGGTACAGCGTGCTGCCGGCGACGAGCTGTCGGATATCGAAGTTGCCGCCGGTGCGCCGCGGTGGCATGGTCGGGTGCTCCCCAGGCTCGGCAATGGCAAGACCCATGACGCCGCAGAATGGCTCGATTGGAATTTTCGCCAGGTCGCCGAGATGCGCAAACTGGCCGTCGGCGAGGTCCCAGATGCGCAGGTGCGGGACGCCGAAGTCCTCGGACAACAAGCCCATGCCAGGCAGAATGGTGGTCCAACCATGCGGGCCGGGTTGCACTTCGAGGATGTCCACCTGGAGGGTGTCGCCAGGCTTGGCACCTTCAATGCGCACCGGGCCAGTCAGTGGATGGCCGCGGAACTCGAGTGTTGCGACGTCGGCTGAGGTGGAGTTCAGCTGAAAGTGGCCGTCGGCGGCATCGCGCGTTTGGAAGGTAACGGTGTCGCCTGATTGGACCGTCAGCTTGGGCGGAAGCGCGTTATCCCAGACGTAATGGGGCGAGGTCGATTCGAGCACGAAGCCTGTGCTGGCAACCATGTGGTCAAGACCTCCTACGATGCGTCGGGCGCATGGTAGCGTTCTTTTGGCGCGGACACCGCGCCTTTAGAATCGGCGAACAGTGAACGATCGAATGCGATGGGCGCGCCTCACCATCTGCGGCCTGGCCGCGCTGGTCTGGGTTGGCGCGGCTTCGCCAGCCGCGGCCGACACGGCAAACACCACACCGACGAGCAGCTTTGCGTACGGCACCATCCTCACATCGTTAGACGATGCGCGACTGGCACACGATGGTGGGTTCAATCTGATGAGCGCCTACGTCGCGTGGCGATCGGTGGAGCCTGCACGCGGACAATACATATTCGAGCAGCACGACCATTGGGGGCAAACCTCCGCCAACGATCTCACGAATGTGATCAACGCAGCTCGCTCCAATAATCTTCGAGTTGGGCTCCGCCTGGATGCGCCACCCGATTGGGCAGGCAGCGCGGTGTACAAATTGGACCCGGCCGATGTGGAGGACTACGTTTACCACGCCGTACGTTATGCCGGCGGTACCATCGCGTACGTGGAAGTGTTCAACGAAATGAATCTGCCACTGGAGTGGGGCACCAGTCCGGTAGACCCGGCCGCATACGCGCGAATCCTGGCGGGAGCCTACCGCGGGGCGCATCGCGCGGATCCCAACGTGGTGGTCGTGAGCGCGGCGCCATCACAGCGGACCGGCGGTCTTGGTGGAACCATGGAGGATGTCGACTGGCTCAACGGACTGTACGACGCGGGCGGCGGCGCGTATTTCGATGCACTCGGCGTGCACGCGTACATCGGAAATCAAGATCCGAGTGTTGATCCGACTGCATGCACGCCAATGTGTTTCCGCGACCTGGAACTGTATCGCTCCGTCATGCTGCAACGCGGAGACTCCGCTAAACGCGGCATGATTACGGAATTCGGCGCGCTGGAGCAGACGCCGATCGACCTCGGCCAATACTCCTGGATGGAATTGCCGAGCGACGTGCGCGCAAACTATTTAGTGCAAGCGCTGCATTTGGCGAGCACGCAGTACACCTGGCTAATGGGTGCGACAGTCTTCAACCTGGACTACGCCAGTTATCTGCCGAACACGTCAGAGCGACCCTGGTTTAGCCTGTTGAACCCCGACAAATCGCCGCGACTGGCATATACCATGATCCAGCAAGCCCGCGCGAATGGATATTTACCCGGCTAGAATTGTAAGATTTTGGAAGAATTTTAAGATTTTGGAAGTCGAAAGACTGCGGTCTTTCTCCCCAGGGCCTACGCGGCCCTGGACCCCGCCGGTCTGGCGCTTGGAGTGCCCGCACCGCGAAGCGGATGTGCTTCGCGGGGTGCGACGGTTCGAGGACCACAAACGTTTGTGGCGCGAAGCGAAAAGGGTCCGTACCACGGACTGATTGATACCTCGACACGGTTGCTGCCGATACGCCCAGATTACGCGAGTTTGGAGCGCTCAGACCGGCGAGGTTGAGCGACCGAGGAGATGGTTGACACTTTAGACCGAGCACATGGGTGACACGTTTTGATGTGGATAAGTGGCCGCCGTCGTAGCCAGGGAGGGGGTTCGGGGGAGGGATATCCACAGGTGGATAACTGTCAGTCATGTGTTGACGCTGATGCCGCGGCGACCCGTTGAACGCCGTCTGGCATTCCGCAAGCGATTGCGAGCTGGGTCGAGATAGCCCAGCGTAATCGGACCGTAGCGCACCAGCCAGCCATCTGCGACTTCATACACGCCCACCGGTTCGCCGACCAACACCGAGC
>JAFAZN010000407.1 GCA_019239775.1 Chloroflexota bacterium | reverse complement strand
ACGTCGCCGGCGGCCTCAACTGCTCTTCCAGACATCGCGAGAACGTTGAACCGAGTTACACGGTCCATGCCGGCGATGCCGATAGCGGAGAGCAGTCCGCCAATCGTCGTCGGAATCAAACACACCAGCAGGGCGATGAGAATGACTGTGGAAACGGTGGTGCCCGCGAAGATCGCGAAAGGCTCCAGCGTGGCCACCGCTAGCAGGAAGATGATCGTGAGGCCGGCAAGCAGAATCGAGAGCGCGATTTCATTTGGCGTCTTCTGGCGCACGGCGCCCTCAACCAGCGCGATCATCCGATCGAGGAACGTCTGGCCAGGGTCGGCGCTGATCTCGATCTTGAGGTGATCGCTCACAATCTGCGTACCGCCGGTGACGCTGGAGCGGATATCCGTCCCTGGTTCCTTCAACACAGGCGCAGATTCGCCAGTGATCGCCGCCTCGTTCACATACGCCACACCTTCGACGACTTCGCCGTCTCCAGGGATAATTTCGCCTTCGCGCACCAGCACGATGTCGCCCTTGCGCAATTCCGAGGACGACACCGTTTCCTCACGACCGTCGCGCAATCGCCGGGCCGGCGTTTCTTTCTTGGTGGCGCGCAGCGTATCCGCCTGGGCTTTGCCGCGGGCTTCGGCCATGGCTTCGGCGAAATTCGCAAAGAGCACCGTGAACCACAGCCACAGGGTGATCTGCAGTGTGAAGCCAATGTTTCCCGTTCGGGTGGCGATTTGCTGGACCAGCACAATGGTCGTAATTGCCGCGCCAACCTCCACCACGAACATGACCGGGTTCTTGGCCACCGCTCGCGGGTCCAGTTTTCTCACCGACTCCACAATCGCGGCGCGCACAAGTGGACCCTGGAAAATGCTGCCGGCGCCGGACTTGCGGCTGGCGGCGAGCTCCTTTCCCTCATCCACCTCCGGCGTACGGCGGCTTGGCGGCACGAGTCCACGAATCGGGTCCGCATCGCGCTCCGGAACCGTCGTGGGAGGCCTTACTTGAGACATAGAGTGTCAGTCCTAGGAGAGAATGTGCCCGGCGTTGAGCAGCAATTGCTCGACGATTGGCCCGAGGGCCAACGCTGGGAAGTACGTCAATGCGCCGACAATCAGAATCGTGCCAATCAACAATCCAGACCACAACGGACCGTAGGTTGGGAAGGTACCAAGAGAAACCGGCACGCGCCGCTTGCGGACCATCGACCCGGCGATCGCCAGGAGCGGGACGATCATCAGAAATCGACCGATGAGCATCGCCAATCCAAGCGTGGTGTTGTAGTACGGTGTGTTGGCGCCG
Organism: Chloroflexota bacterium; assembly: GCA_019239775.1. Classification (GTDB taxonomy): domain Bacteria; phylum Chloroflexota; class UBA6077; order UBA6077; family CF-72; genus CF-72. The sequence continues at coordinate 5,028 of JAFAZN010000407.1, read as the reverse complement.
AGGCCGGCAAATGCCGAGCCGTTGTTGCCCGTGGCCGATGTAAACGCGTACAGGATCTCTGAAAAACCGTGCGGGCCGGGATTGTTGGTGGTGGCAGTGCCCCAGTCGCCGACGCTGCTCGCAGCCGTGAATAGCAGGATGTCGCCGGCCAGTACGAGCGCAGCCAGCATCGCCATCTTCATCTCGAAGCTTTCGATCTTCTTGCCCAGGAACTCTGGCGTCCGACCGACCATCAGCCCGGCAATGAATACGGCGATGATGGCGAACATCAACATGCCATAGAGGCCAGCACCTACGCCGCCGAAGATGATCTCGCCAAGCTGGATGTTGAGCATCGGGATCATGCCGGCGATCGGCATCAGGCTGTCATGCATCGCGTTGATGGCACCGCACGAGGCATCGGTCGTCACGACTACGAACAGCGCCGTAGCCGACTGTCCGAACCGCATTTCCTTCCCCTCGAAGTTTCCTCCAGTCTGGAGGTTCGAGAGTGACTGGTCGACACCGAGCTGTGTCAACAGGGGATTCCCGTTCTGTTCCACCGGAAGTACGACGACCACGCCAGCGAGGAACAGAATCAGCATCGCGCCCCAGATTGCCCAACCCTGCCGCGTGTCGCCGGCGAACTTGCCGAACATGTAGGTCAGTCCGGAGCCAATCGTGAAGATCGATAGCATCTCCAGGAAGTTGCTGAGCGGAGTCGGGTTCTCGAATGGGTGCGCGGAGTTCGCGTTGAAGAAGCCACCGCCATTGGTCCCAAGCATCTTGATGGCTTCCTGCGAAGCCACCGGACCCTGCGCGATCGTTTGTGTGGCGCCTTCCAATGTGGTCGCCGCGGTGTAGTCGTTCAGGTTCTGCGGCACGCCCTGCCAGATCAGGAAAAGTGTGTAAAAGAAGACCATCGGCAGCAGCACGTAGAGCGTGCAGCGCACCACATCCACCCAGAAGTTCCCGATCGAGCTTGCCGAACGGCGGGTGAGCCCTCGCACCAGCGCAACCGCGATCGCAATGCCGGTGGCGGCTGACACCCAGTTGTGAAACGCGAGCGCCGACATCTCGCTGAAATAGCTCATCGTGGTTTCGGGCGTGTAGCTCTGCCAGTTGGTATTCGTGGTGAAGCTGACCGCGGTGTTGAAAGCAAGGTCCGGACTCACGCCGTCAAGCCCCTGCGGATTGAAGGGCAGCACGTTCTGCAGTCGCAAAATGGCGTAGGTCACGAGTGCGCCCACTACGCTGAACAACAGCATGGCGAACGTGTAGCCCTTCCAGCCCTGCTCCATATCCGGTTGAACACCTGTTACGCGGTAAATCGCACTCTCGAGCGGACCAAGTATCGACGTGAGAAATGTGCGCTCGCCGCTGAAGACGTGCCACAGGTGCAGCCCGACGGGTTTCGTGATGAGGAACAGAATCACCACGAAGAGGCCGATCTGGAGCAGCCCTGGAATGCTCATCGGCTGCTAGACCTCCTAAAAGCGCTCTGGTTGGAGTAGCGCGTACACGAGATACACCAGCACCAGCACCGCGGCGATACCGCTCAGTACGAACTCGAGCGACATGCCTCTAGCCCTCCCGTGTGGTGCCCAGGCCGCGGTCGCAGGCGCTGGCATAAGCCATCGCAACCACGAAGAACGCGATGGTCACGACCACGAACACCAGATCGGCCATCACGTGTGAGTATGCGACCGAGTGTGTCAAAAGGGGCTCAACGCAGCGGGCAAGTCGTTCAAAATTTTCTCAAAAACCTGCCGATCAACTGCTCCGCTCGATACCATCCGTCACGAATCGATAGCCAACCCCTGGCTCGGTGATGATGTGTCGCCGCGAGGTGCTTGTTGGCTCGAGCTTCTTGCGAAGGCGCGCCACGTACACGTGCAGCGAATGTCCTTGTTCGGCGTAGCTTGCACCCCAGACCGGCTCGGTGATCATGCGGTCTGTAAGCACTTTATCGGGATGCGAAACGAACAGCTTCACCAGGTCCCATTCAGTGGGCGTCAGGTGCACCTGAAGTCCGTTGACTGCCACCCGACGCCGATCCATGTCGACCTCCAGGTCTCCGAATCGGTTGACAGCCTCAACCCCGGCTGACGGCCGAGCCGCATGCCTCAGTGCGACGCGCACCCGGGCCAGCAGTTCGTTCACGCCGAACGGCTTTGTCAAATAGTCATCCGCGCCCAGGGCCAGGGCAGTTACCTTGTCCCGCTCCGTCTCGCGCGCTGAGAGCACCACGACCGGTGTGCTGGCGCGCTCGCGGATCGACCGGAGCACCTCCAGACCGTCCATGTCTGGGAGGCCCAGGTCGAGTAGCACCAGGTCAGGCCGCACTCGGTTATACGTCTCGAGGGCGGCCTCGCCAGATGACGCCGTGTCAACACGGTAGTCGTGGTGGCCGAGGTTCGTCTGCACCGCGCGCAAAATGCCCGGTTCATCGTCGACGACCAGGACGCGCGCGCCCGTCGACTGGCTCACGCCGAGGCCTTCGCGTTAGGCAGCAGCTCGGCGGGCACTTCCTTCAACGGCAGCGTGAATGCGAACCGGGCGCCGCCGCCGGCTCGATTCTCCACCGACACGCGCCCATCGTGGGCCTCAACCAGGCCTCTGACGATAGCGAGGCCGAGGCCCAGGCCCTTCGGTCGCGGGCGTCCATCGATCACCCGGTAGAACGGGTCGAACAGGTGGGGCATGGCCTCCGTTGGAATCCCTGGCCCGCGGTCCTCCACCATAACTCTGGCTTCGCGCTGGCTGATGGTAGCCGTCAGCAGGATCTCGGTCTCAGGTGGGGAGTACTTTGTGGCGTTCTCGATCAAGTTGTAGATCACCTCACCGATCTCGACCGGATCGAACCACATCGGCGTTATATCGTGCGGCACCACCACCCGTACGCGGTGCGAGCAGGTCACCAGCTTCAACCGATCAACGGTGTCAGCGATTACCGCGTCGAGGGCTTGCCAGCTCTTTTGCGGCTTCAGGCTGCCGCCTTCAATGCGTGACAGATCCAGCAGGTTGCCCACCAGGTGATTGAGGTGGTCAGCTTCCTCCTCGATCGCCTGCGCAAATCCCAGGCGCTCCTCCTCTGTCCACACGATGTCCTGCTGTCGGAGGCTGCCTGCAGACGCCATGATGGTCGCAAGCGGAGTACGAAGGTCATGCGAAACCGCGCTAAGCAGCGCCGAGCGGAGCTCATCCGTGCGGCGCAGGATCTCCGCTTCGGTGGCCTCCTGGCGCAGTCGCGCTCGTTCTTGCGCCAGCCCGATCTGTGCCGCGGCCGCTGACAGGAGCCGATCATCGGAGGCATCGAATTCGTCCGAGTCACCTACCAGGAGCAGCGCGCCGACACGTTTATCGCTGAGCCGGACGGGGACGAGGTGCACATCGCGACGGACCGGTAGCGCCCGCGTCGGCTGGACGATGCGCACCCACCGACCCGGAGCCGCATGGTCGTTTGTCGACCTGATCGGGCCCGGCTGCAAGACGCGCGCCGATGCGCGTGCTTCGCGGAGCCCCGCCAGCGCCGCCGCATCGCCAGCCGACACCCAGGTGGTGTGGCCGTCGGGTTGCCACAGCTCGATGCCGACAGCTTTCAGTTGCAGTTCGCGCCTGAGTCGTTCAGCAACGCTTTCGAGCATCTGATCGGGTTTACCTTCGCCCAGCAACCGCACCACGTCGTACAGAACGACCGCCTCGCGTTCGCGCTGCCGCGCTTCCTGGGCTCGCTGACGCTGACCTGCCGCCAGCTGGCCGGTGACGGTCGCGGTCAGCAAGAAGAACAGAAGCGACACCCATTCGTCGGGAGCCGAAACCGTGAACTGGTGGATGGGCTCGACGAAGAACCAGTCGAAGATGAGAAATGCGCTGATGGAGGCAAAGATGGCCGGTCCGCGACCAAAGCCGACGGCGCTCGCCATGACGGCCAGCAGATACAGCATCGATGCATTGGCCAGGTTGATCTCGCCGAGCACCAGGCCAATCAGCAGGCTGACTGCCGTCACGGCGCCGAGAGCCGCGGCATAGCCAATCAACCACCGGCGCCACGCTGACGCCAGCAATGACCGAGGCAGATACACGCGCCTCACGGCGCGAGTATCCCACCTCCAAGCTCAACAGCGGATCAACAAAACAAGCCACGAGGTCACAGAATTCTCAACGCGCCCGGCCTGGCTGTCGCCGGGGCGCGCGCCGTCTCATATTTTGAGCAAACGTTGAGACATGTAAGGCACCTGTTGAGTCCGCTGTGACGCAGTCGGCGCGATACTTGTCTGGACAGCAGCTCATGACGAGCACATCCGTTGAGACATACCCGCACTCCGAAGTCGGCAGCATTGCCCAATTCCGACGCGTGCTGGTAGTCGAAGATGAAGCGATTCTGCGCATGGTGGTCGCTCGTAACCTGACCAGCCGCGGACTCCAGGTGTACGAGGCGGGAACCGGCGCCGAAGCCGTTCAGATGGCGCTGACTCAAATGCCCGACCTGGTGCTGCTCGATATCAATCTGCCAGACCAGACTGGGTGGGAAGTCTTGCGGGAGTTGAAGCGACGCGGCAAGGAGGTTCCGACGATCATTCTGTCGGCCGTGCGAGTCGGGCAGAATCGCCTGGACGAGTTCCACCCACTGGCCTACTTGCCGAAACCATTTCCGATCGAGGCGTTGCTCCGGCTGGTCCTCCGAGCCCGAACTCCGGCCGAGTACGAGGTCGATTCCGAATAGCCTCTGGACCGGAAATTGTCGGCCTCGACGAACCGCTGGTAAAGCGACCGGTGGCGGAGGTCGAGCAACCTGCCGCAGTCTTGTTGTCCGGCCGCCGGTGTGCTACCTTGGCCGCGGATGACCTCCGAGCCTCCAAGTAGCGGATCAATGTTCATAGCCGGTGCGCCTGCCGTGGCGACGGGTGAGGGAGCCCGCGCGCAGTAGGTAGCTGACTCGTCCCCGTCTGGTGCACCCACCACGTCCTGAACAAGGACAGGTGGGTTTTTTGTGTTTTTGTGCACTCAACAGGTTTGGACGAATCCATGGAAAGAACGCAGGTGAAA
>JAFAZN010000384.1 GCA_019239775.1 Chloroflexota bacterium | reverse complement strand
AGTGGTGCTGCCGGGGCTGACCTACTGGTGGGACAAAGATGGCGGCCGGCCGCTGTATTTGGCGCGCTTCATGGAGGCGGCGTCGCACGATCCAACTGCCGCCCAGAACGGTGACTATTTCGATGTGGTGGATGTGCACCAGTACATCAATCCACTGAATATCTACGCCGCGATTCACGTCTATCAACGCGCGCTGGCGCAATACGGAATGACCAAGCCGATCTGGGTGGGCGAAGCCAACGTCGTTCCGGATGATGATCCGATGAACCCGCTGCCGCCGACCTTTCATGCCACGATGGATCAGCAGGCGTCCTACATCATCCAGGCGTTTGCGCTCGCGCGGTCCGCCGGCGCCGAACGCATGAGCATCTACAAACTCGTGGATGAAGCGAGGGAAGGCGGTAACGAACTCTACGGACTGGTGCGCAACGATGGGACCCCGCGCCCAGCATTCACCGCCTACCAGACCGCGGTCAAGTACATGAGCCATCCCACCAGCGCTGTCTATACGTGGGATGGTGCAAACGAGACTCCGACCGAAGACCAGATCACCGCCCTGCTGCAGGATAATGCGAAGCGAACGCAGTGGATCTGGCCGGCGGCGGTCAACCGGGTCACGCTCGAGCGCGGCACAGAGCGCGACATCATCGTATGGAATGCATCACCGAAACTGGTGAACGCCTCCATTCCAGCGGTGGCGAAAAGTGCCCAGGTTATCGACAAATTCGGTAAAGACACCGGCGAGCTCATTGCTGTCAACGGCGTCTATCACCTGGACCTGTATCCAAGCTCCGATAACACCGATCCGCGTGATCCCACTGCCTACCTGGTGGGCGGGGATCCGCGAATCCTGGTGGAGCACGTCGCTGCGCTGCCCACGGCGGTTGATGCGCCGATCCAGGTGGTGTGGCCTCGTGATCCGTTGGCGGCCAACATTACCGGCGTGTTGCTCGCACCTGGCACGACGACGCCGGTTCCCTGTCGCTGGAACCCAACCGTCAGGTTATTTGCCTCCGTAGACGGCGGACCTACGCTGTCCGCCGGCACCGGGGCGAAACGTATCGTGAACGAAAACGGGATCATCTACCCGGTGTGGGACTTCAACGGCATAGACATCTCCGCTGCCAATAGTGGCAAGAGCATCGACTTCTGGGTGGACGTCACTGGCGTCAACACCCACGCTACACGGTGGACCTATTCCATCACGCCACCGCCGACGCCAGTCCCGTCTCCCGAGGCGGGCAACCCCGATGCGACGCCGACTCCCACGCCAGAGCCCCCGCTGAACTTGACCTGGCAGCAAAAGCCCACCGCGAGCTGCGCGCCCTGACTCGACGAGCGCCATGCAGCAGCCGAATAGGCCGGGGGATAAAAGGGGGCGGAGCCCCCTTCGGTGCGTAGCACCGTACCAAGCGCAGCGACGCAGGCGATCATGATCGCCTGCGCCAGGCGGAACATGTTCCGCCTGGGGAGACCGCGCATGCGCGGTCTCCGTCCAAAAAAACTAAGGCCTTGCCCAGATTCCGCGCTCGTGCATGAGTGCGATCTGTCTGTCAATCACCTCCTTGCGGAATTCGGCATGCGTGTATGGCGGGCGGTTAAGGTACAAATTACGCGGGTAGATCGGCTGCTCGTAGACCAGCTGGAACAGTTCGGTGCGCAGGTCTTTCATCCAGTTATCCCATTGGGCCTGAGCTCGAAACTTGCGAAGCGCGTCAATATCGATGGTGCCAGCCATGTAGGAAGAGCCAGCTCCATAGCGGTGCTGGCCCACAATGCGGCCTTTGTAATCCACGATCATGGACTGCCCACCGAAGGTATCAATCGGTAATTCGGAGTCCTGCTCCAAGAAATACGTGGCCAGGTTTGGCGCCAACACATAAAAGTTGTTGTCCAGCGCGCGTGCGCGGTTCTGGATTTCGAAGAATTCGTTGCCGGTGTGCGGATGTGGATAGGAAGCGCGATACACCACCTCCGCGCCGTTCATCGCCAGGCCGCGCGCATTTTCTGGATACGAGCCTTCGTTGGCCATCAGCACTGCCAGCCGACCGATCTCCGTGTCCGCGACCGGGAAAAACGCATCCAACGACCGGCCGTAGAGCTCGATCCAGCGGTCCCAGACGTCGTGCGGCGTCACCGAGTGCTCCACGGGATACAGGGTCGCCAGCTTGTAGTGCTTGAGCACCACCTCGCCAGCAGGATTGATGGCGAAGCCTATGTTGAAGAAGCGGTCCGGAAATTCCGGGTGTCTGGCTTTGGCCTGGCCCATGATGAAGATGTTCCAGTGGCGAGCGAGGTCGCCCAAGAACTGGGTTTCGGTACCCGGAACGTCGATGGCGCTTTCGCGGGCATAGGTTGCGTGGTCGAGATCGAACACCTCGTCGGTGAAGCCCTGCAAGGCGCCCTCGGGGAGCAGCACCAGCCGTACGGGCAGGTCGAGGCTGGACAACCACGAGGCGGCGGCCACCAGGTGTGCGATGTGGTCCAGGTTGCGCTGGATCTCGGCTCGTTTTCGAACACCGCGCACGGTCGGGATCAGGCCGACCGCCGTATACGGATCAGGCACCTCGCCAGGATACGATGAGCGACATGCAGCAAACTTCGACCGTTGCCTCGGACAGCTCGGCCCGCGAGTACGCCGGCGGCAAGATGCTGTCCGCCCGGCGGGAGGGCATCGGCATCGTTACGTTCAACCAGCCTCAAAAACACAACGCGGTCTCCGTCGATATGTGGGGCGGCCTGGCCGAGATCCTGGGCGAGTTCGCCACCGATGACAGCATTCGGGTCGTGGTGCTGACCGGCGCGGGCGGTCGCGCGTTTGTTTCGGGCGCCGATATCAGCCAGTTCGATCAGCAGCGCAACAACGCGGACGCGCAGCGCGCCTACGATCGGCAGACGTCAGTGGGACGTGAGAAGCTCTCGAGCTTTCCAAAACCGACTATCGCCATGATTCGCGGCTACTGCCTGGGTGGCGGACTCGCCATTGCCATGCAAACCGACTTGCGTATTGCATCGCCTGAAAGTCAGTTCGGCATTCCGGCGGCCAAGTTGGGCATTGCGTACGGGTTGGAGGGATTACGCAACCTGGTCTCACTGGTGGGTCCGGCTCATGCGCGGATGATCATGTACACCGGTGAGCGATTCGGCGCTGCTGAGGCGTTGCGCATTGGACTCATCAACCGTGTGGTGGCATCCGGTGAGCTGGAGAATCACGTGTTCGAGCTGGCGCAGACGATCGCGAGCAACGCGCCGCTGTCGGTCGCGGCATCGCGATTGACCATCACACAGCTCTTGACAGATCCGCAGGAGCGCGATGTGGATGCAGTGGTACGGGCATCGGCGGTGTGTTTCGACAGTGAGGACTATCGGGAGGGGCGCGCCGCATTTCTGGAAAAGCGCAAGCCCCAATTCAAGGGACGCTAAAATAGGGTCCAAACGTCAAAATGATGGGGCCGGTGGCCATCATTTGTGCGATGGAGTGGGAGTTGCGGCATGCGCTCCAGCTGGTGTCGTCGTGCGTTGAAGACGTTGAGTCCATGTACCGCTCCGAACTGGATGGCCAGCCGCTGGTGCTGGCGTGTTGCGGGATGGGCATGGTGAGTGCGGCCGCTGGTGCCTCGGCGGTGATCACCCGCTTCGCGCCGCGAGCCGTGTTGAATTACGGCTGCGCTGGTGCCCACCGGCCGGACTTGCTGCCGGGCGACATTGTCGTTGCAACGCGGCTGGTTGCATATGACAATGTGCGTGAGACGCCAGACGGCCAGGTGCAGTACACCGGCATGCCGTACACCGTTGACGGCTCGCTTCGGCGCGTGGACGCGCTGCCGGCAGATCCGGCTCTCGTTGGGGCCGCACAGCATCTCGCCGCAGACCCGGTTGAGGCGTGGCCGGCGGACCTCGGCTGGCCGACGTCCGTAGCCCACCGGCCACCGCGGGTGGTATTTGGCACCGTGGCTTCGGCCGACCGGTGGAACCGCGCTCCCGCGACCATCCAGCGATTGGTGGAGCAGCACGATTCACTCTGCGAGGACATGGAGGCTGCCGCCATTGCCCTGGTGTGCGCCAGCCGCCACATCCCGTTTTTGTCGATCAAGGACATCTCCAACAACGAGCTGCTCCGCAACACTGCCACTGGCACAGCCATGCTAGAAGAGCTAGGCGCCGATCAGCTAGCCCGTCGCGCCGCCATTTTTAGCCTCAACGTGGTCCGCAGCTTTACTCGAGTTTGAGACTTTGGGAGTCGAAAGCTCACTCGAGAACGAGTTTAATTTGGCAGTCGAGAAGCTCAGGCGAGAACGAGTTTTCTTGGGCAGTCGCAAGCCTGCGGGCTCGCTCCCCAGTCAACATGGAGGGGCCGGCGCACGCAGTACCGTGGATTGCGTCGCTGGACGAAGCTCAGTCGGCGTAGAGCCACATGCGTGGAGGTCGGCCCGATGTCCATGATGCACCATCGTTACGTCGGTTTGGATGTTCATCGCGCCACAATTTCGGTGGCGCTTGCTGATACTGATCAACCACCCGTCAGCTACGGCAAGATCCCCAACGAGCCGCTCGCCATCCACAAGCTGATGCAGCGGCTGGGCGGTC
>JAFAZN010000348.1 GCA_019239775.1 Chloroflexota bacterium | reverse complement strand
GAGCCGATAGGGTTCGGGGCTGTGCACGCGCAGCACCGCGCTGTCACCAGCTCGGGACCATTTCGGCCAGACATACCCGAGTATGCGTTCGCTGAGCAGCCGAAACTGGCGCGGTGGCCCATTTCCGACTGTCAGCTCGGTTCGTTTCGTGCCAAAACCGGGGGCACCTATTGTCACGTTGTACCGAGCTGGGGCGACATCGCCGTACACCGCGCCGCTTGGAGTTGACGTGAGAACGTGAACCGCGGCGTCAGAGGCGAGCTCAATTGTCGCGCCGGATATGGCGGCAAAACGCTCGTCGCTGACGTAGGCGAGCAGCTTCATTCGCCGTACCCGAGGTGCTCGGAAATTTGCGCGGCAACGGCGCGCAGCTCGGTTCCGATCCGCTTGAAGCCGCCGGCTGCCAGGTCGCTTTTGAGTCCAATGACACCGATCGAGGCGACGACGCTACCGCCGGTCTGTCGCAATGGTGTGGCAACGCAATAGATGCCTGGCACTTCTTCCTCGTCCTCCACCATGTAGCCCAGCTCGCGGAAGTCGCGCAGCTGGGCTTTGAAGTCGTACGGCAACGCCGGCGCCCGCTCCGTTCCGCGGCGGAAGTCCACGCGCAGGATCTCATCCAGCTCGGGCTCCGGTAAGTACGCAACAATCGCCTTGCCGACCGCGGTGAGGTTGACCGGCGCACGCTTGCCCACGTACGTATCGAATCGCACCAGACCATGCCCATCGACTCGGTCGAGATACACCACCTGATAGCCGTCGAGTTTGGCCAGGTGGCTGGTGAGGCCCGTCCGCCGGCTCAACGCCTCCAGGTGTGGACGCGCCACCTGGCGCACGTCGAGCGCCTGCAGGACGCGGGCGCCCAATTCGAACAATTTGAGACCCAGATGATGGCAGCCGCTCGCATCTCGGTTGACATAACCGCGGGCACGCAGGACCTCCAGCGTAAGGTGTGTGCTGCTCTTGGGCAGCCCGAGCTCGCGCGCGATGTCGACCATCCGCATGCCGTTTGGATGTTCGCTCAAGAACTCGAGGATACCCAGCGCTTTATCGATCGACGGAGAACGTGGTTCAACCGGCTGAACAACTACCACGTGTGCAGGATACTAAGGTCTCTCAGGAGTTGACAATCCTATCAAGACAGATGAACAATGCGCAGGGCCATGGTTCAACATGCTGAACCGACGAACAACTTTTTCGAACGTGCGCGCGCCGTCATCCCTGGCGGGGTCAACAGCGCGCAGCGCCAGGTGCCGGGCCTGGAAGACCTGGTCGTGACCGCGACATCCGGTGCGACGTTTACGGACGATCGCGGCCGGACGTTCACCGACTATCACGCCGCGTTCGGCCCACCGCTGCTTGGACACAACGATCGCGATGTCGACCGCGCCGTCGCGGAGGCTTCAGCAAGAGTCGACAACATGGGTGTTGGCATCACTCCGCTCGAAATCGAGCTGGCGGAAAAGTTGGTCGAACTGGTCCCGTCGATCGAGCGCGTGCTGGTGACGATGACCGGCAGTGAGGCGACTTTTCACGCGCTCCGGCTGGCGCGAGCGGTCACCGGCAGGCGGTTCGTCATCAAATTCCAGGGTTGTTACCACGGCTGGCATGACGCGGTGGCGATGAATGTCATCTCGCCGGCCGAGCGCATCGGCAGTAAGGATCTGCTGTCCGCCGGTATCCTGCCGGAAGTTGCGGACGCCACCATCGTGCTCCCATTCAACGACGCCGGTGCGGTGGAGCGCGCGCTGCGCGATCATCCAAACGACGTCGCGGCCATCATCCTGGAGCCAATCCCGCACAACATCGGCGCCGTCCTGCCGCTGCCGGGTTACCTGGAACGCTTGCGCGAATTGGCCACACGCCATGGCACTGTGCTCATCTTCGACGAAGTGATCACCGGATTCCGACACGGCCTTGGCGGTTACCAACAAGTCGCTGGTGTCACACCGGACCTCACCACGCTCGGCAAAGCAATGGCCAATGGTTGGCCCATTTCCGCGCTGGGTGGCAAAGCCGAGTTGATGGACCAGTTCAACACCACGCCAGGCAAACCGGCTTTCTTCGCGGGTACGTTCAACGGCCATCCGGCCATGGTGGCTGCGGCGCTGGCGACGATACGCAAGCTCCAATCAGAACCGGTCCACGAGCACGTCTTTCGACTTGGAGAACGGATTCGCTCAGGTCTTCGCGACGTTCTGCCGGAGTTCGATATTCCCACGGTCGTGAGCGGTTTCGGGTCCGTGTTCGTGACGTATTTCGTCGAAGGACCGGTTGAGCGCTACGACGACCTGGTCGCGAACGACGTGGCATTGTTCACGGGCTACCGGCGCGCTCAGATGGAGCACGGCATTTTCGAACTGCCGCTGAATCTGAAGCGCAGCCACGTCTCGTATGCGCACACCGACGCGGACGTCGACCGGCTGCTGGAAGCGACCCGCCAGTCCCTCCGGAAAATGATGCGCGATCGCACCGCGCGGAGTTGACGTATGAAAGTCACCAGCATCGAAACCATTCCGGTGGATGTGCCGATCGATGCACATCGGGCCATTGCAGGCTCGCGCGGCGCACACACGCGCTCGCCCTTTCTGATCCTCGAGGTACACACGGATGAAGGTGTTACAGGCCTCGGCGAAGTCTCGTGCACCCCAAGATGGAGTGGCGAAGACCAGGTTGCTTCCGCGCACCTCATCCACGCCTACCTGGAGCCGGCTCTCGTGGGTCAGGACCCGTGCGATATCGCTCGTCTGACGACACTGATGTTTCGCGCACTTGCGAACAACCCGTTTACGCGTGCTGGTGTTGAGATTGCGCTGTGGGACATTCTGGGTAAGGTGGCCAACCTCCCACTTTGGAGGATGTGGGGTGACGCAGAACGCGAGTTCGTACCGACCAAGTTCTCGGTTTCGGGTCTTGAACCGCCTCGGGCGGCGGAGATCGCAGCGTGGGCCATCGACCGGGGATTTCGGGCTATGAAGGTAAAGGTTGGCGGCGATCTGGCCGTGGACCTGGAGCGTGTCCGCGCGGTGCGTGAGGTGGTCGGGCCGGGTGTGAAGCTTGGGGTCGATGCCAACGGTGGCTGGGCGCCATGGGTCGCACTTGCCGCGATCGAGCCACTCCGAGACTTGGACGTCGCCTTCCTCGAGCAGCCCGTATCGTGGGTGGATTCGGCCTGGATGGCCTCTGTGCGTGCACGTAGTTCGATACCGGTATTGGCGGACGAAAGCGTCAGCACGGTCTTTGATGCGATGGCACTGATTCATGCCAATGCGGTTGACGCCTTTTCGATTTACGTCGGCAAGGGTGGCGGACTTGGAATGGCGCGCCGGATCGGAACGGTTGCGGGCGCGGCCGGTCTGGCGTGCACCGTTGGCAGCAACCTGGAGCTTGGCATCGCGAGCGCGGCGATGATTCATCTGGGCATGTCTCTGCCGGAAGGCTCGGTTGAGGCATTTCCGTGCGACATCCTCAGCATGTTTCTGTACGAGGACATGCTGCTGACCGAGCCGTTGCCGGTCGAAGCCGGTTGCACGCATCCACCAGTCGGGCCCGGGCTGGGCGTTGAGCTGGATTCGGAGCGGCTCGCTCGGTACCGCGTCGAATGATTGTAGACGTCCACACACATACACCAACTCACGCTGGTCCGGTTCCTCCGTCGGAGGAGCAGTGGAATCGGCTTGGTCGACCTGACGGCGCCGTCCGCGTCACGTGCTCATGGCAGGAGTATGACGACGAGTTCACCAAGGCGGGCGTGGACATTTCGTTCGTGTTCAATATCGCCGGCTGGAAACCGGGCGTCGACCCGAAGTCGTTCAACGATTCGACGGCGCGATTTGTGGCGGCAGCGCCGAAAAAGCGTATTGGCTTCATGGGCGTGCATCCACACGATCCCACGGTCCTGGACGAGATGGAGCGGTGTGTTTCCGAGCTCGGGTTCAAGGGCATCAAACTTGGACCTAATTATCAGAACTTCGATCCGCTTGGGCCGGAGGCCGAGCGCGTCTTCGCCGAAGCGGAGCGGCGACGACTGCCAATCGTGTTTCACCAGGGTACGTCACCCGTGGGCGAGGCTCCGCTCCGATACGCGCACCCGCTGGTGATGGACGAGGTTGCGATTCGCCATCCTGAGCTGCGCATCGTGATGGCTCACATGGGCCATCCCTGGCAAGCGGACACCATTGCTGTCATACGCAAGCATCCCAATGTCTACGCGGATGTTTCAGCCCTGTGGTATCGGCCGTGGTCGTACTGGAACGGGATGCGGCTGGCGACCGAGTGGAGCGTCCTGGACAAGCTACTCCTCGGCTCGGACTGGCCAATCATCAAGCCGGGCGAAACGATCGCCGGTTTGCGGCGCGTGAATGACGCCGTGGCTGGCACCGGGCTTCCACCGGTTCCCGAGCAAGCCATTGAAGACATCATCCATCGAGACGCTTTGCAGATACTGGGGGTAGAGCGACCATGATTGTCCGTCGTGCGCGGTATGCGGATGCTCCGCAAGTAGCGGAGCTGCTCATGCAACTTGGCTCGCGAGCAGTCGACGCAGATGAAGCCAAACGCCGCCTCGGTCGCGCTCGCGAGATCGTCTATGTGGCTGAACACGGAGAGCGTCTGCTTGGTCTGGCGGCGTGCAAGACTGACATCTACTTTGGCCACAACCTGCCGGTGACACATTTGACTGCGCTGGTCACCCGTGCGGAAGCGCGGCGCTCGGGCGTGGGCAAGGCGTTGGTGGATGCCGTCCTCGATTTTGCTCGCGAAAACGAGTGTTTTGGCGTGGAGTTGACGTGCGGCATCAACCCGGCACGCGAGGCGGCGCACCAGTTCTATCCATCGCTGGGATTTGTGCGGAGCGCCTACCGCTACTGGTACCCGTTGGAGGTGGAAGAGAGGAAGGCGCAATGATGGTGTTGAGTCGACGTACCCTTCTCGTGCGGACGGTTGCGACCGCAACCGGATTATTCGGGGCGGCAACGTTGCTCGAGGCATGCGCACCCGCTGCACCGGCCAGCCCAACGACCGCGGCCAACCAGCCTGCAACCACACCGGCCACCGCCGCGACCACGACGCCGAAAAAGGGCGGCACGCTCATCTGGGGCTTATCCTCAGACCCGGTGACACTGGCGCCATTCGGCATCGGCAATACATCCAGCTCAGAGGCGAAAAACCTGGCATACGAATCACTCGTTCGATGGGACCAGGATCTCAAAGTCTTGCCCGCGTTGGCCGAGACCTGGGAAACGCCGGATGACACAACGTACATCTTTCATCTGCGCAAAGGCGTCAAGTTCCACAGCGGCAAAGAGCTGGACTCCACTGATGTCGTCTACTCGCTGAATGGGCAGAAGAACCCGCCAGCGCCCGGCAACGTCACCTCCTTCTACCCAAAGATCGGGAGCGCGGAGGCCGTTGACAAATACACCGTGAAGCTAAACATGTCTCAGCCGGACGGCACCGTTCTCGGCTATCTCGCCTGGAATATCTACTCGCACATCGTGCCGGACGGGCTGTACGAAAAGTCGGATCCGCGCAATACAGCCGATGGCACCGGCCCGTTCAAGATCACCGAGTACGTTCCGAACGACCATGTCACGCTGGTGCGTCATACCGACTACTGGCGTTCTGACCTGCCCTATCTGGATGGCATCACCCTCAAGGTGATGACCGACCAGCAGTCGCGCATCGCAGCGCTGCGATCCGGGGCGATCGACGGTGCCTCGATCTCGGCCGATGTGATTCCCACCTTGAGCAGCGACTCCAATTTGAAAGTGCTGAAGACGCTCACCGCCGCATTTCGCGAAATCCAGATGACCATCAAAGGCGCGGGCAAGCCGTGGGAAAACGTCAAAGTCCGGCAGGCGATCAACTCCGCGATCGATCGCCAGGAGATTATCGATAAGGTCTACGCGGGCGACGCCAAGTTCACCAGCAAGATCCCGTCGAGCTACGGCGACTGGCCAATTCCCGAGGCGGACCTCCGCTCCAAGTGGGAGAAGTTTGACCTCGACGTAGCCAAGAAGCTGATGGCAGATGCCGGCGTAAGCGGATTCGACGTAACCCTTCAGGCGATAGCCAATCCGAACGATTACGTACAGATTGCCGAGATCATCAAATCCCAACTGGCGAAAATCAACATCAACGTGACGGTCCAGCCACTCGAGATCGGCACATTTGCAACGAATAACAGCACGGGCGCATTCGAGTGGGCTTCCACCGGACGCGGGATGCGTGGGGATCCCAGCGGCTACATGTCCGACTTCGATCCCACCGGCTCCACCTACAAAGCCTGGTTCCAGGGTGGCTGGCAGAACGACGAGATGACCACCCTTCTGAATGCCGCGCTCGGCAATCCTGATCAAGCCAAACGGCACGACCAGTATCGACGGATGCAGGAGATTGTCCTCACCGAGTGGCCGACGCTTCCCACGGTCGATCCGACTCAGTACCAGGTGGTGCGATCGCGCGTGCAGAACATGTATGTTGCAATCGACGGGACCGAAAAGGGCCTCACAGAAACATGGGTGACGGGCTGAAGCGCGTTCTGCACTGGGTATAGCGCGGCGTGGCGCGTTACGCGGTCCAACGGCTGATCCTGGTTATTCCCACCCTGCTGGGAATGACGCTGTTGATCTTCGGGCTGGTTCGCCTGTTGCCGGGCGACGTGGTCCAGGTCATGTCGATCGGCGACGTCGCCGCAAGCGATGCGACGCGAGAACGAGTCCGTCAGGCGCTTGGCCTGGCCGACCCGCTGCCAGTCCAGTACGCGCATTACCTTGGCGGATTAGTGAGCGGCGACACGGGCAAGTCCTTTCTCAGTGGACAGCCGGTGAGCGACATCCTCGGTCGCGCGATTCCAATTACCCTGGAGCTCGCGGTGGTCGCCGCCGCGTTCGCGATTCTCGTCGGTATGCCACTGGGTGTTGTTTCGGCGGTCAAGCAGAATACGCGTCTCGACTTCGTTGCGCGCGTCGGTGGACTTGTTGGCCTCAGCCTACCGAACTTCTGGATCGCCACATTGGGCCTCCTGCTAACCTCCGTTGCGTTCCACTGGATTCCCGCGGTGACGTGGATCCCACTGTTCGCGGATCCGCTTGGGAACCTCGTGCAGATTGCGTTGCCTGCCTTCGCTCTCTCACTCACCACACTGGCCATCGTGATGCGAATGACTCGCGCGAGCCTCCTCGAGACGCTGCACGAGGATTACGTCCGGACTGCGCGAGCCAAGGGACTTGCGCCAAGGCCGGTGGTCATGGGCCATGGTTTGCGGAACGCGCTTATTCCCGTTGTGACCGTCATCGGTACACAGGTCGGCGGGCTGATGGGCGGCGCAGTCATCATCGAGGTCATTTTCGGCCTGCCCGGAGTGGGCTATTCCCTGGTCCAGGCAATTTACAACCGCGATTATCCCATTATCCAGGTCGCTGCTGTGTATCTGGCGGCCGTGTTTGTGCTGGTGAACCTCGGCGTGGATTTGCTGTATGGCATTATCGATCCGCGTATCAAGCAGCACTGAGCTGCCCGCGCCGCATGCCGTCGCGCTTGCTTCGCGTCGATGGCAGACGTTGCGCGCGTTGCGGCGGAATCCAATTGGTCTGGTTGGATTCGCGATCGTTGGCGGCATCCTGCTGATAGCGCTGATCGGTCCCACGCTCTGGGCGGTCGACTACTCTGACCAGAGCTTTCGGCGGCTGCTGGCACCGAGCCTCCAGAACCCGATGGGAACCGACAACCTGGGCCGCGACGTATTTGCGCGGGTAATCCACGGTGCGCAGGTTTCACTGGAAGTCGCCTCCATCGCGGTCGGGGTCGCGCTCTCGCTCGGACTCTTGATTGGAGTTTGCGCGGCGTTCTTTGGCGGCGGACTGGATGCAATTCTCATGCGTCTGGTCGACATGATGTTCGCGGTGCCGGGGCTGGTGCTGGCGATTCTGATCGCTGGCCTGCTTGGACCGAGTCGCACGAATGCAATGCTGGCGATCGGCATTGTCTATTCACCGGCGTTCGCACGCGTCGCACGTGGAACTGCATTGTCCGTGCTGGGTATGCCGTACGTAGAGGCTGCGCGCGCGGTCGGAGTTGGTCGAGCGCGTATGATCGCGGTGTACCTTCTGCCGAATATTGCTGGCTCGATGATCGTTTTGACGACGGTTTACCTGTCGTCGGCGATCTTGACTGAGGCCGGTCTGAGCTTCCTCGGCCTGGGCACCCAGCCGCCCGAACCTTCATGGGGCGGCATGCTGGATGCCTCGCGCACGTATATGGAGCTGGCGCCATGGCTGGCGATCTTTCCAGGTCTGGCAATTATGCTGGTGGTGCTGGGCTTCAATTTTCTGGGTGACGGGCTGCGCGACATCCTCGATCCGCACTTACGTACGTAAAAACGGGCTCCACGTCCTCCGTGCTCAAGGTTGGTGCACCGTGCGCGTGAGCCAGTAGGGTTGGTTGGCGAGGTCCGCGTCCAGGTCGGGGAGGTGCCAGGTCTCAGCGCCACGGTGCGCAACGAAAAAGTACTGAAGCGGAAATGGCGAATCGGTGTAGTCGGCTGGAATCGTGGTGCCCAGGCATTCCGGGGAGATCCTTCTCAGTGGCTCGACGCGATACGACTCGGCCTGGTTCACGTGGCGATAGTGGACCATTGCTTCGATCTGATCCATACCAGATCCGAGCACCAGCGCCACCTCCAGCGGCTCTCCGCGCATGATGCGCGTCGATGGCACGTGATAGATCGCGAGCGAATGTCGAGCGGGGTCCAGGTCATCAAGTGGAGAAGCCGCGGGGACATCTGGCGTGCCCTGAGCCTGGTCCCAGACGGCTTGCATGTCCGCCAGGTCCGCGTCAATGGCATCCAGTCTGTCCGACCAGTTGCCGCGGAGCCAGGGTTCACCGCCAACGGTGACATCAGTCCGATAGGCGCGGCCGTGCTCAATCACGCGCAGCCATGCGGCCCGAGCAGCGTGGTACTGCTCCAGCGCCTGGCGCAGGCGTGCGAGGTCGTTAGTTGCCTGCCACAACGCATACGCCACGCCGGCGCGAAGTTTGGCAGCGAAGAATGTTCCCAGGCCGGTCAGAATGGAGACGTCGATCTCGAACCGTCGGAAACCAGCCGCGTTCCGATCGGCAACACTGCCGCGCGCAGCATCGAGCGCGCGCGCCGCATTCTCAGTGAGCCCATCAAGCGTTCTGGCCACACGCACCGGTGAAATCCGGCCGCTGCGCCGATCCTGCGTCACCTCGTGCACGAACTCCTGCACGCCGAGGAACAGCCCCGGGTCCAGTGGACTCGCGGTACCGAACCGCCGGGGAGTTGGCGTGTCTCGGTACGGATGCGATCGCTGCTCGCTGACGATCGGCAGATTCGTGTACATCTCTGGCCAGTAGCGGTTGTTCGCCGCCGACGGGTGATAGGCCGACGTCACAAGTGGCAAGATGCGGCTCGCATTCGAGAGCGCCACTTCCACAGGCTCCGCCGCGGCCGCCCCGAATTCCGCTGCGAAGGCGCGACGCAATACGGCGCGGTCCTCGTCCGGGTCGTAGAGCAACCTTCCCAGCATGCGGTAGGTGAACCGGAATTTCTGCCAGTCGGCGCCGCCGTCGGCGCGCAACAAGTCGTCAGCATATGCTTCTCGCCCGCCTGGCAGGCCTGAGCCGCGTCGTCCTTTAAACGAGAGCGGCTCGCAGAATTCGATGCCCAGCGCACCCCCAAATGAACCGGAGCGGCCGTAGCCCGCAGCTAGCGCGGCATCACCCCACAGCAGCAAGCGTTGTGTGCCCGGCCACATGCGATAGAACAGTCCATAGCGACGGTCTTCTCGGAGAAAGTCCGCGTTACCGTAGCGGGTGTAGCGGAGGTCCGCTCCGCTCTGGTTCATCAATTGTGCGACGAACGCGTCCGATTCTCGGTTGCGATCACCGCTGCGCTCCAGTTCGCGAATTGCAACCTGGTGACCCGGCAGGCCCATGTGTTCGGCGGTGAACTTGGGGGACAGCGTGACTGGCAATCCCGTTTCCAGGCCGACGTCGATCATCTCTGGCCCGACGCCCTTGGGATGCAGATCCAGCTCCACGCGGCGACCGCAGCTCGAAACCCCGCGAAACACTTCGCGCCAGAAGTCGTAGTTGCCTTCCGGCACACCACTTTCGCCATGGACCCGAAACGTCACACCGGCAATCGACGGACACGCTTGCAGCACTGCGCACACCGCGTCTCGGCAATACACAGCATGATTTTCCGGCGTCAAACCATCGATGACGTAATTGGCGCGCGGGCTGTCAACCCATTCGTACGCCTGGGTCCAGATCCCGAGCTGGAAATGGAGCCCGCGGGCGGCGGCCTCGTCGCTGGCGAAACGCAGCATCTCCAGGTTGCGCTCGCGATCGACCTCGGACAGGCCGCGGGCACGCACGTGGTAGCCGGGGACATCGACGAGGAACGGATACGCGAACAGGAAATAAGCGTCGATCACGTTGCGGAGGAAATCGTGGCCGATGCCGAATGCGAGGTGAATCCGATTGAAGCGTTGCGTCATCAGCTCGGTCAGATAGGCGCGCCAGAAGTCGCGATCGGTGAACCAGGGCAGATCCTCTACGTCGCTGACAAACAGTCGGGCAATGCCGCGAATCGGATTGGCAGGCTGCTGAACGATCGGCGCAATTGGGCGGAGCGCATCGAGCGGATCTCCGACGGCTGTCTTGACACGGTCCGCCAGCTCCAGGGTTGCGTACACAAGTCCCCGAATATCGCGGCCGGCGGCGACCAGTGAGCCGTCCGGCAAAGGCACCAACGCAAGGGTCTCGGCTGCTTCCGGCATGGCCAGCCCCGATTGCGCCGAGGCGCCACGTGCGCTTTCGGACTCAAACGCGCAGAACACGATCCGCAGTGGCGCACTGGGTGCTGGGCGCGGGTCTTGCGCCGTGCGTATACCTCTGACGCGGAGCGCATCCTCCAATTGGGCTCGCGCCCATCGCGCGGGGGTAGATGCGGCTACCGCATCAGATGGATCAGACGTGAGAATCACAGCGCCAGAAGTGGATGCCATCATTTCTCCAGGGTCGGTCGCTAGCCGTAGCGGATTCGTGGATCTAACCAGGCGTACACGAAATCGGTAATCAGGTTGGCGATGAGCACACTGATGGCAACCAGTAGCACGATCGCTTGCAACACGGGAAAGTCACGATTGAAGATGCTGTCGGCGGCAAGCCTGCCGACACCTGGAATGGAAAAGATGCTCTCTGTGACGACGGCGCCGCCGATCAGCAACGCGATCTGAAGGCCGAGCACGGTAACGACGGGGATCAGCGCGTTCTTGAATGCGTGGCGCATCGTGACAGCTCCAGCCGTCAGCCCTTTGGCGCGCGCGGTGGTGATGTACTCCTGACCGAGCACCTCGAGCATGGCGGAGCGTACCTGGCGCATCAGTACGGCGGCCCCACCGCTACCGACGGCGATGGTGGGCAGCAGCATCAAACGCAGGTTGCCAATGACGTCTTGCGTTGGCGGAACATATCCGGAAGGCGGCAGCCAGCGCAGCCACAATGCGAAGGTGAGGATCAAGAGCAGACCAAGCCAGAAATGAGGGATTGAGGCACCGGCCATCGCAACCAGGGTTCCCACGACGTCCAGTTTCGAGTTCGGACGCACCGCCGATGCGACGCCCACCGAGACGCCGAGCACCACAGCCAGAATGAATCCGAAAAGGCCTAATTCCAGAGTCGGACCCATGCGCTGCTGAATCAACAAGAGCACCGGTTGGCGGCTGGTGGTCGAGGTGCCGAGATCGCCGCGGAGTACGTGGCTTGCCCAATCGAGGTACTGCACGGGCAACGGCCGATCGAGCCCTAGCTGAGCGCGCATTTGCGCATACAACTGCTGGTCGCGCGCGTTCTGCTCGCCGAGGATTGCAAGTGCCGGATCACCCGGTAGGACAAAGGTCAGCGAAAACGAAACGATGCTGATCAGTACCAGCACTGGTGCCATTTGCAACAGTCGGCGCAGCAAATACGCGGTCACCGGGCGGGCACTCCTTTCCGCATGCGCGGATCGAGCACAATGCGCAGCGCGTCGCCAACCACATTGGTGGCGAGAACCGTGATGAAAATCGCGGCGCCAGGAAATACGGCAAGCCATGGCGCCGTCTCGGTGTACTGGTAGCTCGCCTGGAGCATCGAGCCCCAGCTCGGCGTGGGTGGCGGCACGCCAGCGCCGAGGAAGCTGAGCGTTGCTTCGGTCACAATTGCCGAGGCGACGCGGAGTGAGGCCTGCACGATGATGGGTGCGGTGGAGTTCGGCCAGATATGAAAAGCCAGAACGCGGCCGGCTCCCGCACCCAGGGCGCGCGCAGCGTTCACGTACTCCAGCTGGCGAACGCTCAGTGCCTGTCCGCGTGCCAGGCGTGCGAACTGCGGAATGCCCACGACGCCAATCGCCACCATCACGTTCAGCAGTCCAGGCTTCAGTGCGGCGGTAATTCCGAGCGCAAGGATCAGCTCGGGGAATGCTGTCATGGCGTCCATCAGGCGCATGAGCGCATCGTCCATGAGGCCGCCACGATACGCGGCGCTCAAGCCAAGTGGCACGCCAATGATGACCGAGAAACCGACCGAAACCAGTCCGACGCTGAGCGATGTCCGCGCACCGTACATGATTCGACTCAGGATGTCGCGCCCGATGTCGTCGGTGCCGAGCAGGTGCGATGTGCTCGGTGGTTCGAGCACGTGCGCGTAATCTTGCCGCTCCGGGTCGTACGGTGCGAGCAGCGGAGCAAGCAGTCCGCTCCCCACGACAACGACGAGCACGATAGCCGCCGGTAGCGCCAGACTACTGGTGCGCCAGATTATGACTGTAGCCAGAGCGGATGCAGCTCGAATCCAGCTTGTTGCACCAGTCCGCGACCCGCGACTTTCTTGCTATAGCCGTCGTAGTATTTCTTCATCCACATGGTTCCGTACCACGCCGTGTCATAAATCCGCTGCTGGACTTTCGCGTAGGCAGCTACCCGCACGCTGTCGTCCAAAGAGCCGCGACCTTGCGCGAGCAACTCATCCATCACCGGATCGGACATCCCCGCCTGGTTCTTGCCTTCACCTGTCTGGAAGCGGCCAGCCAGAATACTGTCGGGATCCGGTCGAAGGCCGGTGAAATACAGTCCCATGTCGAAATCGAGCGTCTGGACGCGGGCTAACCACGCCAACCTCTCCAGTACTTCGATATTCGCCCGGATGCCAACGTCGCCCAGCATCTGCTTCACGATCTGCGCTTCCTGCTGATCGACGGAGCGATTGATGATCAACAAACCGATGTCCACGCCGTTCGGATAGCCGGCTTCGGTGACCAGTTGCTGCGCCTTTGCTTTATCGAAACTGTAGTGCGGCAGGCTTTCGTCATAGCCGAGATAGCCACGTGTTAGAAACCAGTATTCAGGTTCGCCCAGGCCCTGGCCCAAAACTTTTGCCAGAGTCTCGCGATCCATCGCGTACTGGACCGCTTGACGCAGCTTGACGTCGGCGAATTTCTGGCTCTTCGTGCTGAACGTGAACTGATAACAACTGACCTGGTTCGGATTCTCGACGATGTCGAGACCTGCCTCCTTGGTCGCGGTTGGCACATCCTTCGACTGGATGTTGTCGATAATGTGCACGTTACCCGAGCGCAGCTCGGTCAGGCGAACCGTGTCGTCGGCGATGAATCGGACCTTCAGAGAATCGTAGTACGGCAACGTCTGGCCATCGGCACCCATTTCCCAGTAAGTGCCGGTGCGCTGGACGGTGTGGACGTTCCCCTGCACCCATTCGACGAGTTTCATGGGTCCGGTGCCGGCTGTGGTTTCGGGAGAGGTGCCGTAGTTGTCGCCGGCTTTGTCTGCCATTGCCTTGGAGATCATGTATGGACGACCGTCCGCCGCCTGCGACAGGTTGCTCAGCAACGATCCAAGCGGAGCCACCAGGTTCAGACGTACCGTCAGCGGATCCAGCACTTCGATCGAATTGATGCCAGAGACGAACGCTCGCGCTTGGGATTTTGCGTCGTTCATCCGCTCGAGATTGAACTTGGCGACGTCGGCAGTCCAGTCAGTACCGTCGTGGAACTTTACGCCTGGGCGTAGCTTGAACGTGGCGGTGGCGCCGTCAAGGGTCCACTCGGTCGCAAGGTCGGGTGCTGCCTTGAACGAGCCATCCGATTGGGGCTCCCAGCGGATCAGGGTGTTGTAGACCATTCCGTAGGCTGCCGAACCACCCGTCGTGCGGTGCGGATCGAACGTCTGCGTATCGTTCTGCGCCGCCAGCAACAGCTGGCCCCCGCGCTGCGGGGCGCGGGCCGCCGCCGGCTGTGCTGTCGCGTTTACCGGCGCGGTTGTGGCCTGTGGCGGTGCTGGGTTCAGTCCGCACGCCGATAACAGCGCGGCGGTGGACGAAATGCCGACGACCGTCAAGAAGGATCGACGGGAGACGGAACGCAGGTCACTCATGCACTATCACCTTATCTCTACTACGCGCCGCGGTGTCAGAGGAGCAAAGCGCAGCTACCGAAGAGGTAAGCGCCAGCGCCGAAGAGATGAGCGCATTTACATCCGCATGCCGCCGCTCACGCGAACCTCGGAGCCGGTGATCGCGCGGTTTGCATCTGAAACAAGGAATGCGACGAGTTGGGCGACATCCTCCTCGGTCGCAAGACGACGCGTGGGTGTTTGGGCGGCGATTCGCTCGAATACTTGAGGTGGAATACTGTGGCGATGTCGCTCTGTGGCAACAAAGCTGGGCATCACCGTATTCACGAGAATGCCGGCAGGACCGACGCTGCGGGCCAAACTGCGGCTGATGCCGTGCAGCGCGGCCTTGGCCGCGGCATAGTGCTCGAGGCCAGGCGCACCATCCTCAGCTGCGCCAGACGAAACGAGCACGATGCGACCCCAGCCGGCAGCCCGCATGGCTGGCAGCACCGCCTGAACCACACACGCGCTGCCCTCCACGTTGGCGCGCAACTGCACCTGCCACGCCTCAGCGGAAGTCGACTCCGGCAGTACATCCGGCTGCGGCCAACCCGCGCTTTGCCAGGCGCATGCCACCAGAATATCAACACGGCCCCAGCGTTCCAGAACCGCTTCGACGGCCCGCTGGATCGTTTGCGGCGCGCAAAGGTCGTCGTGGAAGACCATGCAGGCTTCGGGGCCGCTGTCCATCGACTGGACGAGGTGTTCGGCGGCGGTCCGATCGGTGTGATACCCGACTGCCACGCGCGCACCTTCGCGTGCAAGGCAGCGAACAATGCCTGCGCCGATACCGCCCGAACCGCCGGTCACGACAGCGACGCGCTGATGGATACCGAGGTCCATCGCAACCTCCTTAGCCTCTCACAAGTATAGACATAGAATATGACAATCATAGACTATGTCTAAATCTTCCGAGCAGAGCGCTTCCGAGCCCGCCGAGCTCGTCGCCTCGACGGGCTATTTGCTCGCGCGCCTCGGGATGGAGTCGCGTCGGCTGTGGGGTCAGATGCTGGCCGACTTTGGCCTCACGCCGCACGATTTTGGGGTGCTGATGATGCTGGGTCGCGTCGATTCGGCGTCGCAACAACAGCTAGGTCAGTTGGTGGGTGTCGACCCGCGCAACCTGGTCGCGCTGGTCGATGCGCTCGAAGCTCGACAGCTCGTGCGGCGACAACCGGACCCGACCGATCGCCGACGCTACGCGGTTGCGCTCACGCGAGCCGGCCGGCGGATGCTCAACAAGCTAACGCGCGCCGGTGAGCAGGTCGAGCAGGAGCTCCTCCGCGACCTGACGGACGAAGAAAGGGCGAGCCTGCACAGAGTGCTCGCCCGTCTTTTCGAGTCGCGGGTTACAGGCTCAAGTTAGGGCGCGTTAGGGAGATCGGCTGGAGAGGCTAAAGAAAGGCCCGGTCCCTCCGCAATCCAGTCGACCCGATGTCGTTGCCCACGCGCCCAATAATCTCCCGTGTCCGACGGTTTCGATGACTATGCTGGTACCGAGAGTTGCTAGTGCCACCCGTCATTGAGGTCGAGGGTCTCGTCAAACGCTATCGTAAGGCGACCAGCAACGCGGTCGACGGCATCTCGTTCGCCGTCGATCAAGGCGAGCTGTTCGCGCTGCTTGGCCCCAACGGCGCTGGCAAGACGACCACGATCTCGATCCTGACGACCACGTTGTCGGCGACCGCCGGGCGGGTGTGCATCGCAGGACTCGACGTTGCCAGAGAGGCGGCGGCCGTGCGCTCGCAAGTCGGCATCATCTTCCAGCGGCCGAGCATCGATCTGAACCTGAGCGCCGAGCAGAACATTCGCTTCCACGCCGTGCTTTACGGTTTGTATCCATTTCGCTTCACGTTCGGGACTATGCCGCGCGCCTATCGCCAGCAGGTGATGGACCTCGCCGCGGTTGTTGGTTTGTCCAATGACATTGGCAAGCCGGTGAAGACATTCTCGGGCGGCATGTTGCGGAAGCTTGAAATCATTCGCAGCTTGATCCACCGCCCTCGCGTGCTGTTTCTCGATGAACCCACGCTGGGCCTGGATCCGGCCAGCCGTCGCAACCTCTGGGAGTATCTGCGGGAGGTTCGAAACCAGAGTGGCACCACGACATTTCTCACGACTCACTACTTGGAGGAAGCCGAACAAGCGGCGAGCATCTGTATCATGAGCAAGGGTCGCATTGTCGCGCGCGGAACGCCGACGGAGTTGCGGTCGGCGCTGGTGGAGGATTACCTACTGATAGATGCCGGCGATCGGTCCGCGCTGCGTGCTGAACTCGCGGCGCTTGGCGTGTGTTTTTCGGAAGGACCACTGATCCGCATTCCTGTCGAATCTGCTGGAGTCCATCGATTGCTGAAGTCGATCGAGACACCATTGACCATGGTCCAGGTGCATACGCCAACGCTGGAAGACGCGTATCTGGCAATTGTCGATCGCGATGAACACGTGGACAGCGACGCGTGAGGGAAGTGAATGCAGTCCTGACCATCGCCTATCGCGACGTGATGAAGCTGCTCGGCGATCGAACGCGGCTTGGATTCGGACTGCTCTTTCCGGTCTTCTTCGTTGGCGTACTGGGCGGGACCATGCAAGCCAACCTCGGGCAAGCCGCCGGATTCGATTTCCTCCCGTTCATTTTCACCGGTATCTATGCGCAGACCCTGTTTCAGTCGACGGTCCAGGGCATCATCTCGCTGGTGGCTGACCGCGAGTCGGACTTCAGTCAGGAGATGTTCGTCTCGCCGATCTCGCGCTACTCCATTGTGTTCGGCAAGATTCTGGGCGAATCGGCGGTCGCGATTGTGCAAGCGGTGCCGATTGTGATCCTGGGAGTCATCGTTGGGATCAGACCGTCCTTCGAGCAGATCGTCGCGCTGGCGATCGTCGGCGTCATGGTCTGCCTGTTTGGTGGCGCCTTTGGTGTCCTGACACTGTCAAATCTGAAAGATCAGCGGGCGGTCAGCCAGATCGTGCCGCTGGTGATGATGCCGCAATTCTTTTTGTCGGGCGCGTTCGTGCCGGTCAAGGTGCTGCCGCTGCCGTTGGAGGCGCTCTCGCGAATCTCGCCGATGCGCTACGCGGTGGATCTGACGCGGGGCGCCTTCTACGCAGGTCAAGCAGACTCGGACCTGGTGGTGCTCGACCCACTCGCCCTGAACGTGGCCGTGATGTCGGTGTTGTTCATCATTTTCCTTGTAACAGGAACAGCGCTCTTCGTCCGTAACGAGCGGAATCGCTAGCCCGCCACCGTCACAAGCCAAGCCTGACAGCGACACTTCCGCCCGGCTTATCTGCACGCACTCATGCCCGGCCCGCCTTCTCCGCGCTCACGCCCTTTGCCTTCGATGGGCTCACGCCCTTTGCCTTCGACGGGCTCACGCCTTTTGCCTTCGATGCGTTCACCCTTTTCGCTCTTTGCCGCGATGCCCTGCACCTGTTCGCCGCCCGCCTGTTCGCCGCGATGCCGCCCGCCTATCCGGCTGCGATGCCGCGAGCCTGTCCGGCTGCGACGCCACGCGCTCTTCGCCGCGATGCCGAGCGCCTGTTTGCCGCGATGCCGCCGCCTAGGCCCCGACTGCCGAGCGCCTCGTCACAGCGCCGCCGGCGACGCCCGAGCCCGACTGCCGCGCGCCTAGTTGCCACGATGCCACGCGCCGGTTCGCCGCAACGCCGCCGCCGCCTAGTACACACCGGCGTTGGTTTGGCCGGAGATCAATTGGTCAGGCATGAAGGGGCTTTCCCTGGTAGGTCCACTTGAACGGCTTTGCCATGGTTCGGTTGAAGTAGTCGATGAAGTTCAGCACTTGGTCTCGCA